>JACDGO010000301.1 GCA_013821585.1 Sphingomonadaceae bacterium | reverse complement strand
GCGTGCGCCGCCGCATCAGTGAATCGTCGCCACGGCGCGCTCGTCCTTCTGTCGCCGCACCGCGGCGCGGCCGGCGGCGACTCCGAAGCCGCACAGCAGCACGTAGCAAAGCATAGGCACCGCGAACGAGGCCACATAGCCGTGCGCGTCGGAGATCGCGCCGGCGAGCAGCGGCAGGAATGCGCCGCCGACGATCGCCGTGCACAGGAAGCCCGAGGTCGCCTCCTCGCTCGCCGACGAGCGTTCGAGCGTCAGCGTAAAGATCGTCGGGAACATGATCGAATTGAACAGCCCGATCGACAGCGCGGCATAGCCCGCCTCGACCCCGCCGATCAGGAAGACATACAGGCACAACGCCGCCGCTATCGCCGCCGCCACCACCAGCAGCCGATGCGCGCGGACGACGATGAGCAGGCCCGATCCGGCGAACCGTCCGATCATCGCGCCGAGCCAGTAGAGGCTGACGAAATAACCGGCGCGCTGGATCGGAATGCCCCAGACGCTTTCGTCGTGGAGGAACAGCGCCATCTGCGAGCCGATCGCCACTTCGGCGCCGACGTAGAGAAAGATGGCCGCGCCACCGATCAGCGCCCAGCGTGAGGACAGCGCCTCGCCAAGCGTCGCGCCGATTCCTTTCGCCATCGCCACGGTGGGCGCGGCGGCCTCGATCCGCTTGCGCATCGACCAGATGAAGCCGCCAAGCGCGGCGATCAGCGCGGCGATGATCAGGAAACTGGTATTGATCGAGCCGAGCGCCGCAGCGCGCGCGGCCTGACCAAGCGTCGCGCCGGCGGGGCGTTCGAGCCCGCGAAGCAGCAGACTCGCGCCGAGGAGAGGACCGAGTACCGTGCCGAGCGAATTGAACGCCTGGCTGAACGTCAGCCGGAAATGGCTGCGTCCGGGCGGCCCGAGCGCGGCGGCGAGGGGATTCGCGGCCACCTGGAGAATGGTGATCCCGCTTGCCAGCACAAATAGCCCGGCCAGCACGCCTTCGTACGCCGCCAGGTTGCTCGCGAGCAGGATGATAAGGCATGCGGTGACCATCAGGGCGAGCGCGACAAGAATCGAGCGCACCGCCCGCAGTTGCGCGACCAGCACCGCCGCGGGCAGCGATATGAGGCCGTAGGCGATGAAGAACGTAAAGGCGCTTAGCTGCGCCTCGACGTTCGACAGGCTGAAGATGCTTTTCACTGCGGCGACCAGCGGATCGATCAGCGACGTGATGAAACCCCAGGCGAAGAAGAGCGTGGTTACCGCGCTGAAAGCGCCGATTGTGGGTTCGGATCGGTCCATCGTTCTACCTGCGCGCACACCGGGGCCAGCCACCCCTACGCAACGAGCTTGCGGTCGTCATTCCCGAATAAAGGCATTGCGGGCGAACCGGATTATTGACCGTGCCGTTCGGCTTCGCCTCCGAACTGGTCGTTGTGGCGCGCCGATCGCCTTGGAGTGAATGGCGTGGCCGCTTAAGCCCCGGTTCAGCGAGAGTTCGACCATACGCTCCCCCGCGTAGCATTGTTCAGGGGCGCCAATGCCACTTCGTCGCACCATGGCCGGGTTGTCCGAACGACCTGTTGGCGGGCGTTCGCGATCGAATGCCCCCAATCGATCGCGACGAGAACGGCGAACTTTTTTGTTGCCAGCATGTGATGAGATATAGTTATACGCCGGCACGTGCCGGGCGACTATCCAGATCGACGGATCGGTAAAGGGCGGTTGGATCGGATGGTCGTCAATTCTCGCCCCCGGCGTTTCATTGCGTTTGTGGCTTCGTTGCTGACGGCAGGCTGCGTGGCGGGCCCTGATTTTAAGGCGCCCGCGCCGCCCGATGTCGGCGGCTACACCGGCCGCCCTCTTCCCGCCGCAACTATCGCCACGCCTGGCGTCGCGAGCGGCAAGGCCCAGCGCTTCGTCAGCGGGGGCGACATTCCCGCGGACTGGTGGACGCTGTTCCACTCGCGTCCGCTCAACGCGCTGATCGAGCAGGCGCTCGCCAACAATCCCAACCTCAAGGCCGCGCAGGCGGCATTGCTCGTGGCTCACGAAAATACGCGCGCGCAGCACGGCGCCTATGCGCCGAAGGTGTCCGCCGGGGTCGCGCTCAGCCGCGAGCGGGATCCGACCGGCACGCTCGCGCCCACGCCGAGCACCAATGCCTCGGTCTTCTCCCTGATCACGCCGCAGCTCAGCGTCTCCTATGTGCCCGACGTCTTCGGCCTCAATCGCCGGACGGTCGAGGCCGCCGCGGCGCAGGAGCAGGCGAGCCGCTACCAGTTGATCGCGGCCGACATCGCGTTGAGCGCCAATGTCGCCGTCGCGGCGATTCAGGAAGCCTCGCTCGAGGATCAGGTCGACGCGACGCGCCAGCTGATCGCCATCGGCAGGAAGATGCTCGACATCCTCCAATACCAGAAGAGCAAGGGCTATGCCGGCGGCCTCGACCTCGCCGCCCAACAAGCGCAACTCGCCCAGCTCGACGCGTCGCTGCCGCCGCTGCTCAAGCAACTCGACCAGCAGCACGATCTCCTCGCCACACTCGCCGGCCGCTTTCCGGATCAGGTGATGGGCGGGAAGTTCACCTTGGCGAGTCTGGAGCTGCCGTCCGATCTTCCGGTCAGCCTCCCCTCGGTGCTGGTCGCGCGGCGCCCCGACGTGCTCCAGGCCGAGGCCAATCTCCACGCGGCGAGCGCGCAAGTCGGGATCGCCACGGCAAACCGCCTCCCCAACATCACCCTCACCGCCAATGGCGGCAGCTCGGCGCTGGCGATCGGCGAGATATTCGGGCCGGGCACCGGCTTCTGGAACATCGGCGCGGCCCTCCTGGCGCCGATCTTCGACGGCGGCTCCTTGCTCCACCAGCAGCGCGGCGCCCGCGCCGCCTATCAGGAAGCGGCCGAGCAATATCGCGCCACGGTGCTCACCGCCTTTCAGAACGTCGCTGATACGCTGAGCGCACTCGAGCAGGACGCCCAAGGTCTGAGGGCGAATGCGGCCGCCGCCAACGCGGCGAAGACGAGCCTCGATTTGTCCCGGCTTCAGTATAAGGATGGCTATGCCAATTACCTGGCGCTGCTCAGCGCCGAGCAGGCCTATCAGCAGGCGCGTATCGCCCTGGTTCAAGCCGAGGCCAACCGCTTCGCTGACACTGCGGCCTTGTTCCAGGCGCTCGGCGGCGGCTGGTGGCACCGAACGGATTTCGCCGACCATGGTCGCTAAGGTCCGCCGCGCCCTTTCGGTCGCGGTCCTCGCGGCCGCCCTCGCCTGCTGCTCGTCCGGAGGCGACGACAGTCAGGCCGCGCCGGCAGCGACCGCCAAAGTCGCGCTGACGCCCGCCCAGCGCGGGCATATTCGCCTCTACACGATCGCGCCGTCGCCGTTCGAGCGCGTCGTCCAGGCGCCCGGCGTGGTCGATTTCGACAATGATCAGGCGACATCGGTCGTCTCACCTTTCTCGGGGCCGGTCACGCGGCTGCTCGTCGTGCTTGGTCAGCAGGTGGGGAAGGGTCAGTCGCTGGCCATCGTGCAATCGGCCGATTTCGCTTCGGCGGCCGGCGCCTATCGAAAGGCGGTCGCCACCGCCCGCAACGCGCGCAAGCTCGCCGAGGCCGACAAGGATCTGGCCGCGCATAATGGCATTTCCCAGCGCGAGGCGGCGCAGGCCCAGGTCGATGCCGCTGGCGCCGAGGCCGACCGCGACGCCGCGCTCCAGACGCTCCTCGCGCTCAACGCCGATCCGGGCGCGATCCGCGCAATCCAGGCCGGGCGCGACGTCGCTCGCGGCGGAGGAGTCATCCGCGCGCCGATCGCCGGCACGATCGTCGAAAGGCCCATCACGCCCGGCCAGCTTCTGCAG
>JACDGO010000300.1 GCA_013821585.1 Sphingomonadaceae bacterium | reverse complement strand
CCGATTTGCCGTGCGCGGGCGCTGCTTCTGCTCGATAATGAAATGGGTAAGCGAATCAAAGCTCACAAACGAAGCACGGCGCGCGATCCGCATGGAAGAGCCCGATAACGGGAACGAGCCCAATCCCGCCTTTCCGTCTTTTTCGGGCGCCGAGCGTCAATAAGCCAATTGGCTAAGGATTGGCGCGGTGTCGGTCGAAAGGGCAGCCGCAGTGGAGCGACGATGTGCCTGCTTAGTTCGTAATGGCTTGCTTATCCTCCCCCGGAGGATAAGGGAGGCGGATGAAGCACGCTTCGCACCCCCGGATCGTTAAGCGGCTGAAGCGCGCCAACGGGCATCTCGCCTTCGTGATCGCCATGCTGGAGGTAGGGCGACGTTGCGTCGACCTCGCGCAACAACTTCATGCGGTCGAAAGCGCGATCACGAACGCCAAGCGCGCGCTGATCCACGATCACATCCAGCATTGCCTTGGCGACGGTGTAGGCTCCGATGAAGTGACGCCCGCGGCGGCCCTCGACGAGTTCAAACAGCTCGCCAAATATCTGTGAGATCCACATCATGACTTCCGTTCGCGACTGGCTCGGCTTCGGCGGGCAGGAAACACCTCATACCCATGAGGATCACGGTCACTCGCACGGCGGAGCGGGCGGTCATGGGCATACACACGGCGTGATCGATCCATCGCTGACGAGTTCGGATCGCGGCATCTGGGCGATCAAATGGTCATTCGTCATTTTGGCAATCACGGGCGGCCTCCAGCTCGTGGTCGTGGTGTTGTCGGGATCGGTCGCGCTGCTCGCCGACATGATTCACAACGCCGCCGACGCGACGACCGCCATCCCGCTTTGGATCGCGTTCGTGCTCGCGAGGCGCAAGCCGTCGAAGACCTTCACCTATGGCTTGGGCCGCGTCGAAGACCTGGCCGGCATCGCTATCGTGTTGATCATTTTGTTCAGCGCGGTCGTCGCCGGTTATCAGGCGATCAACCGGCTCATTCATCCGCAGCCGGTCACGCACCTCGGCTGGCTCGCGCTTGCTGGCTTCATCGGCTTTGTCGGCAACGAGACAGTGGCGGTGTTTCGCATCCGCGTCGGCCGCCAGATGAACAGCGCGGCGCTGATCGCCGACGGCTATCATGCGCGGACCGACGGCCTCACTTCGCTCGCGGTCGTGCTGGGCGCGGCGGGCGTGTGGTTCGGCTATCCGCTTGCCGACCCGATCATCGGCCTTCTGATTACGATCGCGATCATGGGGATCGTGTGGCAATCGGCCCGTGCCGTCATCACGCGCACGCTCGATGGCGTCGAGCCGGGTGTGACCGCCGAGATACGTCACGCAGCGGGCCATGTATCGGGCATTTCAGGTGTCACGGACGCACGCGCGCGTTGGATCGGTCACAAGCTTCATACCGACGTGGCCATTTCGGTGGATAATGCGCTCTCGTTGCCCGAGGCGATGGCGATCGCCCGTAAGCTGAAGCAGGAGCTCTTGGAACACATACCCGCGCTACGAACCGCCAATGTTACCTTCGACCATTCCGAACTCGAGCAGATCAATTTGCCCGACAGCTTGGAAGCACGTGGTCATCACCATGCGCCCGAGCCCGTCGGGCATGAGCACTGAATATGTCCCCTGCGTCAGGAGCGCAGAGTTGCGATGCGCGCGAACTCAAGCGGCGGGTTCATCGAACAAAACGCGAGCGACGGATGCACCCCCTGCGGCGCCGATGAGTTGGGCCATGACGAACATCGGAACGTCGCGCGGAGCGATCCCGGCGAAGCTGTCGGACAGGCTGCGCGCGATCGTAATCGCCGGGTTGGCGAAGCTGGTCGAGGACGTGAACCAATAGGCCGCGGTTATGTAGAGCGCGACACTGGCGGGAACCCAGTCGGGACGATGGCGCAGCGTCCCGAGGACGGTGAGGATCAGGCCAAAGGTCGCAACCGCCTCGCCGGTCCACTGACCCAGCCCGGTACGCGCCTTCGCTGAAAATTGCAGGATCGGCATGTTGAACATCAGATGCGCGACCCACGCGCCAAGGATACCGCAGCCGACTTGCACAGCGATATAGCCGGCCGCTTCGCTCCACGCGAAATCGCGCCGCGCCGCCGCGACGAGACTGACGGCCGGGTTCATATGCGCGCCGGAGATCGGGCCGAGCATCGTGATCAGCACGAACAGTATCGCGCCGGTCGCCATCGTGTTGGCGAGCAGCGCTACCGCGACGTTTCCGCCCGCCAGCCGCTCGGCCATGATGCCCGATCCAATAACCGTGACGAACAGAAAGAACGAGCCGATGCCTTCAGCCGCAAGCCGCCTCGCCAGCGGCGGCGGTTCAGGCGTCAACGCGCGCGCTTTCGTTGCCGATCGCGCCGATGTCTCTCAGCCAAAACTGGAGCGTCGCCCGATCCATGCCGTCGAGCGGCGCCGACAGGAGTCGCGAGATGCGGTACTGAAGGCTGCGAAACGCTTTCGCGAAGGCGCGGCGCTGGGCCGGTCCTTCGACAGCCGCCGGATCGGGTATGCCCCAATGCGCGGTGATTGGATGCCCCAGCCAGATCGGACACGTCTCGCCGGCGGCGTTGTCGCAGACGGTGAAGATGAAATCGATCTGCGGCGCGCCGGGCGCGGCGAACTCATCCCAGCTCTTCGAGCGCAGCTCGGCGGCGGGCAAGTCGAGGCGGTCGAGCAGCGCGAGCGCTTCGGGATGGACGGCGCCCCTTGGAAAGCTTCCGGCCGAAAAGGCGCGAAAGCGTCCCGCACCATGATAGTTCAGCAACGCTTCCGCGAGGATCGAGCGCGCCGAATTGCCCGTGCACAAGAACAGCACGATGAAAGGGCGATCAGCCACAACACGCGACCGCTTTAGGAACTGTCATATCGGGAGCGCAGCAATTGCCCTCGGTCGCGTTATCCGAAAGCGCGGCAAGCGCCGGGCTCTCGCCGTATATTGTCGCGGCGGCGGTCGTGTGGAAGGCCTCCCACACGACGCCGTCCGGGTCGCTAACCCAGCTCTTTTCGGAGCGGGCATAGCAACAGGTCGCCGTGCCCTCCTCCAGCACCGGACGGTCCGCCGCCTTGAGGCGATCGTAGACCTCGGCGAGCTCGGCTTCATTCTCCGCCTGAATCCCAAGATGCTCGATGCCGCGCGCCGCATGTTGCCCGCTGGAAATGGCGAAGTTGACGCGCGGATCGTCGAGCATCCACTTCGCGTAATCCTGCTTCACGACCGATGGCTCGGCCCCGAACAAGGTCGAATAGAATCCGATCGACTGGGCGAGGTCATTGACCCCGACATGAACATGAAGGCGCTTCACGCGGATTTCCTTTTCGAATGAGTGGCGGGAGCGGGCTCGCAGGCGGAATCGGCGTCGCAAGCCGCGCCGCCGCAGCAATTCTCCATCAGATAGCCGACCAGTGCGTTCATCGCCGCATAGTCGGCCCGGTATACGAGTGACCTGTGCCGGCGCTCCTGGCGGATCAACCCAGCTCGGCGCAGCTGGGCGAGGTGGAATGAAAGCGACGAATTCGGCACGCCAAGCGCTTCGGCGATACTGCCCGCGGCCATGCCATTCTCACCGGCCTGAACGAGCAAGCGGAACACCGCCAGCCGATGCTCCTGCGCAAGCGCCGCCAGCGCCATTACCGCGTCCGTGTTGTCCATAATCGCGTCCAATCCTTTATTCGATACATATCGAAATAAAGATGGAGGGGCCGAGGTCAAGCTATTTCTATAAATGTCGAAATGGCCAACGACCCGGACGCGAGGGACCGCCATGGAATACGCCACTCAGCGCATAATTCGTGCGCTGGATGCTCAGGCCTACCGCCCGCGAGACGATCGCGTCAGCGGGTGGCGAACCCTTGCCCGAAGGATGAGGGTGCCACCGATCAGCGCCGGTAGCG
>JACDGO010000299.1 GCA_013821585.1 Sphingomonadaceae bacterium | reverse complement strand
CGTGTTCGCGCATATCCCGCCGCATGCGCAGCGGATCTCGGTCGCCAAAAAGCGCGACCGCCACACGCTCCCCCAAGATGCGATCAACGCGCTGATCGTCGCGCATGTGAAGACGGGCGCGATCGTCGTGCGGCTGAAGGGCGGTGACCCGTTCGTTTTCGGGCGCGGCGGCGAGGAGGTCGAGGCGGTGCGCGCGGCGGGCCTGCCGGTCGAAGTGATCCCCGGCGTGTCGGCGGCGCTCGGCTGCGCGGCCGAGGCGATGCTCCCCCTCACCCACCGCGACTGGTCGAGCGCGGTCAGTTTCGTCGCGGGCACCTGCAAGGGCTTGTCGGAACAGAACTGGTCGGGCCTCGCCGGGCACGGCCGCACGCTCGTCATCTACATGGGCGTCACCTGCGCGGGCGCGATCGCCGACAAGCTGATGGCCGAAGGCGTCTCGCCGGGCATCGCCGTCGCGGTGCTCGAGCGCGGCACGCTTCCCGGCGCCCGCGCGATGCGCACCCTGCTCGCGGACCTCGGCGATCTCGTCGAACGCGAGGACGTGGTCAGCCCCGCGATCCTCGTCATCGGCGAGGTCGTGTTGCTGTCTGACGCCGAAAACAAGCTCGCCGCGCTCGCCGGGCGCGCGGAGGCGCTCGCATGAACCTTCTCACCGGCAACGATCTGAAGACCGGCGCGGTGATCTGGTGGACGGGCCGCGACTGGTCGCTCCACGTCGAGGACGCGGCCGACGTCGGCGAAGGCGGCGAAGCGATCCTAACCGCCGAGGAAGGCGCGCGCCGCGTCAACGGCCCGGCGATCATCGCCGCCGTCGCGACGTCAGCCGGGCCGCGCCCCGCCCACATCAAGGATCGCATCCGCGCGCTCGGCCCCACGGTGCGGCCCGACCTCACGCTGAGGCCCGCCGATCCGAACGCGGGGGCATGGGTGATCTGATGTATCGCTACGACAAATACGATCAGGCGATCGTCGACGCCCGCGTCGACGAATTCCGCGACCAGGTTTCGCGCCGCATCTCGGGCGCGATGACCGAGGATCAGTTCAAGCCGCTCCGCCTGAAGAACGGCCTCTATCTCCAGCTTCACGCCTATATGCTGCGCGTCGCCATTCCCTATGGCACGCTCGATTCGCGCCAGATGCGGATGCTCGGCGCCATCGCGCGCAAATATGATCGCGGCTACGGCCATTTCACCACGCGCCAGAACATCCAGTATAACTGGATCAAGCTCGAGGACGCGCCCGACATCCTCGCCGACCTGGCGACGGTCGAGATGCATGCGATCCAGACTTCGGGCGAAAGCATCCGCAACATTTCGTCGGACCAGTTCGCCGGCGCCGCCGCCGACGAGATCGCCGACCCGCGTCCCTGGGCCGAGCTCATCCGCCAGGCGACGACTTTCCATCCCGAATTCAGCTACCTTCCGCGCAAGTTCAAGATCGCGGTGACGGGCGCGCGGGAGGACCGCTCGGCGATCCGCCTTCACGACATCGGCCTGAAGCTCGTCGAGAACGGCGCGGGCGCGCTCGGCTTCGAAGTCTACATCGGCGGCGGCATGGGCCGCACGCCGTTCGTCGCGCCGCTGATCCGTCCGTTCCTCCCGGCCGACCACCTGATCAGCTATATCGAGGCGGCGATCAGGGTGTGGAACCGCTGGGCGCGCCGCGACAACATCCACAAGCAGCGCATCAAGATCCTCGTCCACGATCTCGGCGCCGAGGAGTTCACGCGGCAGGTCGAGGCGGAATGGCAGGCCATTCTGCCGAACGGCTCCGACGTGCCGCGCGCCGAATTCGACCGCATCGCCGCGTTCTTCCCGCCGCCGCCGTTCGAGACGGACCTTCCGGCCGAAGCCGGGCCCGACGATCCCGGGTTCGCGCTTTGGCTCGACCAGAACGTGCGGCCGCACAAGCAAGACAGTTACGCTATCGTAACGATCAGCCTCAAGCCGCCGGGCGGCATCCCCGGCGACGCCTCGGCCGATCAAATCGACCTGATCGCCGGCCTCGCGCAAACGCACAGCTTCGACGAGCTCCGCATCACCCACGCCCAGAACATCGTCCTGCCGCATGTCCACAGGCGTGATCTTCGAAAAATTTGGGGCGCGCTCGACGTCACGGGCCTCGCCGCGCCGAATCTCGACCTGATCAGCGACATCATCGCTTGTCCCGGCCTCGACTATTGCAGCCTCGCCAATGCGCGCTCGATTCCCGTCGCGCAGAAGATCACCCAGCGCTTCGCGCCAATCGAACGTCAGCGTGACATCGGTGAACTCAAGCTGAAGATCAGCGGCTGCATCAACGCCTGCGGCCATCACCACGCGGGCCACATCGGCATCCTCGGTGTCGACCGGAAGGGCACCGAAAACTATCAGCTTCTCCTCGGCGGATCGGGGGCCGAGGACGCGAGCCTCGCGAAGATCACCGGCCCCGGATTCGACGAGGACGGAATCGTCGACGCGGTCGAACGGACGGTCGAACGCTATCTCTCGCTGCGCGACGAGGGCGAGCGCTTCCTTGACACCTATCGGCGTGTGGGCCTCCAGCCGTTCAAGGAAGCGATCTATGGCTGATCCGCTGCGCTTTCGCGACGACGCCGCGCACGAAGAGCCCGCCGTCACGCTCGAAGCCTTCCTCGATCAGCCCGACGCGACCGCCGTGCGGCTCGAGGCAGGCGACGACGCGCGCCTGCTCGCGCCGCATCTCGATCGGATCAGGCTGATCGAGATCGCCTTTCCCCGCTTTCGCGACGGGCGCGGCTATTCGGCCGCGCGCATTCTGCGCGAGGGTGGATATATAGGCGAGCTGCGGGCGCAGGGCGACGTGCTCGTGGACCAGATGCTGTTCATGCGGCGCTGCGGCTTCGACAGTTTCACGCCTGAAGCGCCGATCGACCCCATAGCGCTCGACGCGGCGCTGAAGCGCTATCCCTTTGTCTATCAGGCGGCCGCTGACGGCGCGATCCCGGTATGGAAACTGCGGAATGGCTGAGCCGCTGCGCAAGCTCGACCTGATCGACACGACGCCCGCGTTCACGCCCGCCGGCGCCGCCGCGATCGAGGCGCGCTGGGCGGGCGTCGACACCGGGCAAATGCTCGCCGGCCTGTTCGCCGATCCGCCCTTCGACGACGTCGCGCTCGTTTCCTCGTTCGGCGCGGAAAGCGCGGTGCTGCTCCACATGGTCGCGCAAATCGACAAGTCAGTGCCGCTGATCTTCGTCAACACGCAAAAGATCTTCGGAGAGACGCTCGCCTATCGCGACGCGCTCGCCGAACAGCTCGGCTTCACCGATCTGCGCGTCTATCGCCCCGATCCCTATCTCCTCGCGCAAGAGGACGCGACGGGCCTTCGCTGGTCCTACGATCCCGACGGCTGCTGCGACTTGAGAAAGGTCGAACCGCTGCGCCGCGCGCTCGGCGGCTTCGACGCATGGATTTCGGGTCGCAAGGGCTTTCAGGGTCAGACGCGCGCCGCGCTGCCGCGCTTCGAGGAGGACGAGGGACGGCTGAAGATCAATCCGCTCGTGTACTGGGACAAGGCGCGGCTCGACGCCTATTTCGCCGAGCACAAGCTGCCGCGCCACCCGCTCGAGGCAGAAGGCTATCTCTCGATCGGCTGCGCGCCGTGCACCTCGAAGGTGCGGCCCGGCGAAGACCCGCGCGCGGGCCGCTGGCGCGGCTGGGACAAGGCCGAATGCGGCATCCACGGCGCGGGCGCTGACGATCCGGTGTTCTAGGGCTGGCTTTTTGCCAGCGTCTGCATCTATGGTGCGCACCGGGCCGTAGTTAAGAGCCTGAACGGAAAGTAGTTGAGCGATATCATAGGTTTGTGATTCAGCCATCTTTGTCGAGAAGCTGGAGAACCACATGGCCTGGGATGATATCGCTCGTGAAGAGTATAAGCGGACTGGATCGG
>JACDGO010000298.1:2412-3920 GCA_013821585.1 Sphingomonadaceae bacterium | reverse complement strand
GCCTCGACGCGATCCGCGAAACCACGCGCGCCGAGACCGCGCGCCGCAAGGCCGCGCGTTCGCTCGCCGATCTCGACCGCGACGCCGCCGCGCAATCGCTGCCGCGCGGATTCCACGCCGCGCTGCGCGACGCTTCCGGATTCGCGCTGATCGCCGAGATCAAGAAGGCGAGCCCGTCGAAGGGCCTGATTCGCGCGGATTTCGACCCAGCAGCGCACGCACGCGCCCATCAGGCCGGCGGCGCGGCGTGCCTCTCGGTCCTCACCAACGCGCCCTATTTTCAGGGGCACGAGGACTTCCTCGTCGCCGCGCGCGCCGCCTGTACGCTCCCCGTCCTCCGCAAGGATTTCATGCTCGATCTGTGGCAGGTGGCGGAGGCGCGCGCGATCGGCGCGGACGCGATCCTGGTCATCATGGCCGCGGTCGATGACGTCATGGCGGCGGAACTTGAAGTCGCGGCGATCGAACGCGGCATGGACGTGCTCGTCGAGGTCCACGACAGGGCCGAGCTCGACCGCGCGCTCAGGTTGCGGTCGCGCCTGATCGGCGTCAACAACCGCGACCTGAGGGACTTCAGCGTCGATCTCACGCGCACCCATGATCTCGTCGCCGATGCGCCCGTCGATGTGACCTTCGTCGCCGAAAGCGGCATCGCGACGCATGCCGACCTCGAAGCGATGGCCGCGCATGGCGTCCGCGCGTTTCTCGTGGGAGAGAGTTTGATGCGCCAGCCAGACCTCGAATCCGCGACGCGCGGCCTGCTGACGGGCGGATGACCAAGCTCACACACCTCGACGAGAAGGGCGCGGCGCACATTGTCGATGTCGGCGGCAAGCCCGTGACAGTGCGCGAGGCGACCGCGAGCGGGCGCATCTCGATGTCCGCCAAAGCGCGCGCCGCGCTCAGCGACGGCAAGAAGGGGGACGCGCTCGCCGTCGCGCGCATCGCCGGGATCATGGCCGCCAAGCGCACGAGCGACCTGATCCCCCTCTGCCATCCGATCGCGCTGTCGTCGGTCACCGTCGATTTCGCGATCGACGACGACGGCGTCACCGCCACCGCCACCGCGCGCACGACCGGGAGAACAGGCGTTGAAATGGAAGCTTTGACAGCAGCTTCCGTGGCACTCCTCACGCTCTATGACATGGTTAAGTCGATCGACCGTGGCATGACCATCTCCAACCTTTCGCTCATCGCGAAGTCGGGTGGCCGCTCGGGCGATTGGCGCGCATGATCGCGCTCGAAGAGGCCCAGGCGCGCATTCTCGCGCTCGCCACGCCGCTGCCCCCTGAAACGGTCCCTCTCGTCGAAGCCGCCGGACGCTGGGCGGCCGAGTCCGTCGTCGCGCGACGTTCGCAGCCTTCGGCCGACCTTTCGGCGATGGACGGCTTTGCGATTCGCCACGCCGACCTCCCCGGCCCGTGGCGCGTCGTGGACGAGATCCCCGCCGGAAGCAGATCCCGCAATGCGATCGCGTCGGGCGAGGCGGCGCGCATCTTCACCGGCGC
>JACDGO010000298.1:0-2402 GCA_013821585.1 Sphingomonadaceae bacterium | reverse complement strand
GCGCCGGTGCCGCCGGGCGCGGACGCGATTCTGATTCAAGAGGATGCGCACCGCGATGGCGATTCGTTGACGCTGACCGGCGGCCCCGCGTCCCTCGGCGCGCACGTTCGCCCGGCGGGCATGGACTTCCGCGAAGGCGCGACATTGATCGAGGCGGGCGAACGCCTCACCCCCGCGCGCATCGCGCTCGCCGCGATCGGTGGGCACGGCGCGCTCGCCGTTCGCCGCTTCGTCCGCGTCGCGCTGATCTCGACCGGCGACGAACTCGTCGCGCCGGGGGAAGACGGCGGCCTTCCGGCATCGAACGCGCCGATGCTCGCGGCGCTCCTCTCCGATCTGCCTGTCGAGATCGCCGATCTCGGCATCGTCCGCGACGACCTCGCCGCGCTCACCGTCGCCTTCGAAAGCGTGCGCGGCTACGACCTCGTCGCCACAACCGGCGGCGCCTCGGTCGGCGACCACGACCTCGTCCGCCCCGCATTGTTCGCGGCGGGCGCGCGCATCGACTTCTGGAAAGTCGCGATGCGCCCCGGCAAGCCGCTGATGGCCGGGCGGCTGGGCGACGCGGTGGCGGTCGCGCTGCCCGGGAACCCGGTTTCCGCCTTCGTCACGGCTTTGTTGTTCGTCCGTCCGTTGATTGCGCAACTCTCCGGAGCGCGCGACCCGCTGCCGCCGCGCATCGCCGCCGCGCTCGCTTCTCCGCTTCCGGCGGTCGGCGCACGCACCGATTTCGTACGCGCGTTTTGGGATAGCGGACGCCTTCGACCCGGCGGCGAAAGCGACAGCGCCGCGCTCGTTCCGCTCGCCAAAGCCGACGCGCTGATCGTCCGCGCCGCCGGTGCGCCGCCCGCCGAGGAGGGCGAAATCGTCGAGGCGATCATCCTCGCTTGACGCGACACCTAATGTTCCCTAAAAGTTGCGCGTTCGTTCCTTCGGGGAGATGACCTATGCTGACGCGCAAGCAGCACGAGCTGATCTGCTACATTCACGACCGGCTCGCCGAAACCGGCGTCTCGCCCTCGTTCGAGGAGATGAAGGATGCGCTCGACCTCAAGTCGAAATCGGGCGTTCACCGCCTCATCTCGGCGCTCGAGGAGCGCGCGTTCATCCGCCGCCTGCCCAATCGAGCGCGCGCGCTCGAGGTGTTGCGCATGCCCGAACGCGCCGACACGCGGCAGCCGTCGCGTGGCCCTGCGGGATCGGTCGTGGCCATGCCGCCGCGCCTGCCTTCGGCCGCGAACGACGTGATCGACCTGCCGCTCCACGGCCGCATCGCCGCCGGCATGCCGATCGAGGCGATCGAAGGACATAGTTCGCTTCCCGTCCCGGCCGCGCTGCTCGGCCCCGGCGAACATTACGCGCTCGAGGTCTCGGGCGATTCGATGATCGAGGCGGGCATTCTCGACGGCGACTATGCGCTGATCCGCAAGTCCGAGACGGCGCGCGACGGAGAGATCGTCGTGGCGCTGGTCGACGACAGCGAGGCGACGCTCAAATATTTCCGCCACGACGGGCCGCGCGTTCGCCTCGATCCCGCCAATGCCCGCTACGAACCGCAGCTCTATCGCTCCGACCGCGTGCGCGTGCAGGGCCGGCTCGCGGGCCTTCTCCGCCGTTACTGAGGCGCGCGAGCACCCACGGATGCCGCCCCTCGCCTTCGGCGACGGTTTCGACGCGACCGGATCGTAGCGAGACCGCCAGGCCGCCCGACCGCGCAAGCAGCGTCCCGTCGGCCTTGAACCAGTGCGGGCTGCACCAGGGCGGCAGGCGCCGGTCGCTGACAACGATGTCGGCCCCCGCGCACGCCGCCCTGAATTGCGCGAACGGCAGCATATAATGCGAGCGCGTCGCGAGGATGCGCCAGTTCCGCCCGCCCGACGTCAGACCGACGCGGCAAACGTCAGTCGAGCACGCAGCGCCGGGCAGATCGTCGAGATCGCCCAGGTCGCCGAGCACGCCCGATTGCTCGGCGAGCACCGAGCGGACATAGTCGCCGGCGCGCGGCCTGAGGGTGAAGATTCCGCCATCGGGCACACGTACCGCCATGTGCATCCCGTCGCCGGTGATGATGACGTCGGACGCGGGCGTCGCCAGCGCCCACCCGCGCCCGCCGCGAGCGGCGCCAGCGTAAACTCGACGACCAGACCCGTCAAAAGAAGCGACGCCGCTTCGCGCAGCAGCTTCATGGAGCGGCTCTCTTCCCGTTTCGCCGTCAGCCGCTTCATACCCGGCGTCTCGTGCAGCGCGATGAGTGAGGTGATTGCGGCGAAACTCAACTGAAAGCTCGGCCCCACGAGCGCTTCGGGCCAGAGCAGCAGCACGACGATCGCGCCGGTCGCGACCAGCCGCAGGGTGAACGCCTCGCGCCCGATCGCGATGCCCGCGATGACCAGCAGCGCAGC
>JACDGO010000297.1 GCA_013821585.1 Sphingomonadaceae bacterium | reverse complement strand
GCGCCGGACGGCCCGACGCGCCGCGCGCCGCGGCGGCGATCCAACATCCCTCGACAGATTTCACCCTTTCGGCACCGGCGGCGCAAGGCGGCCTCGTGCTCGGAACCGCGCCCACAGGGACATGCGCGCTGACGCTCGACGGCGAGGTGGTCCGGGTCGCGAGCGATGGGCGATTCGTGATGGGTTTTGGCCGCGATGCGGGCGCGTCGGCGACCTTGGTCGCGACGCTCCCGGGCGGACGCGAAGTAACGCGAATGCTGGCGGTCGCATCGCGCCAATGGCGGATCGAAACGTTCTCCAGCCTGCCACGCTTCGCGCTGCCCAGCGCGGAGTTCCAGCGGCTGCGCCCCGACGAGCTGCGGCGAATCGCCGCCGCGCGTGCGATCGACAGTGGCAGCGAGGGATGGCGGCAGCAGTTCGTATGGCCAGTGACGGGCCGCGTTTCGGGCGTGTTCGGGTCTCAACGCGTCTATGCGAACGGTGAGAAAGGCGACTATCACTCAGGCGTCGACATCGCCCGGCCCGAAGGGACGCCCGTCGTCGCCCCCGCCGACGGCGTCGTCGTGCTGGCCGCCGACCGCCCGTTCACGCTCGAGGGCAACCTGCTGATTATCGACCACGGCATGGGGCTCAACAGCGCGTTCCTCCATTTGTCGCAGATCGACGTGAAGGCGGGGGAGCATGTCGCGCGTGGTCAGCCGGTTGGTCGCATCGGCATGACCGGCCGCGCGACCGGCCCGCATCTTCACTGGGCGATCAAGTGGCGGGATCGGCGCCTAGATCCGCAGGCCGTGTTGACGGTGACGGCGGGGCGCTAAGCGATGCGCCTGGCCTGGACGCGGCGCCCCTTGCCGACTTTCGCGTAATAGGCACCGAGCGCCCCCTTCTCGATCGTCACCTTGGCTCCGACCGCAGGGTCTTCGAAGCGCGAATCGATTTCGGTCGTCTCCCACACCCCGCCGTTCTCGACGGTGAAGCGCCACTTTCCATAGGCGAGCGGCCGGACCTTGGTGATCGTCGTGTCGAGATGGCTCGCGTCCGCCTCGTCCTCGGCGTTGCCCGGCCGGCCTGAAAGAAAGCCGATGCGCGGCATCGCAAAGCCGAACAGCCCCTTGCGCGCCTGCCTCACCTCGGCGCGGTCGATGACGACGACCTGCTGCGAATCGGTGGCGGCAGTCAGCGCGTCGACCGCCTTGTCGTAGCAGGCGAGCCGGGCCGCCGCGTCGGCTTGCGCGCGGCACTCCTGGAGCGCGCGCACTTGCGGCGCGACCGGCGCGGGGCCATCGGCGGCGAGCAGCGGCGCGGACGAAGCCGCGGTGACGATGATGGCGAGGGTGCAAAAGCGCATGAGGCGGTGTTCCTGGATAAGGGCGCCGTCACCATGTCGCGGAGTCGCGCGGCTGGCAACGGCCGTGCCAAATTGAGATCAGGACGGGGACGCGATGAGCAGTGAGCAGAACAAGGCGGCGATCGTGCGGGATGCCGCCTGGTTCGCGCATCGTTATGAGTCCGCGTCCGACACCGTGAGTTTCGTGCACGCCGATCGCGCCGCGCACCGCGCCGCGCCGTTCCTGAGAGACAATTATTTGCCCGAATCGGACGCGCCGGTGTCAATCGACCGCCGTGAAGCCGTCGCGGCGGCTCCCGCGGGGGCGCCAATCCATTTCATTTTTCATACGGGCTATTGCTGCTCGACGCTCGTCGCGCGCGCGTTCGACGTGCCGGGTGTGGCGATGGGGCTGAAGGAGCCGCTGATCCTCAACGATCTCTCGGTCTGGAGCCTGGACGGCGCGGAGCCGGCCCGGGTCGAAGCAGTGCTCGACGATAGCCTGACCCTGCTCGCCAGGCCGTTCGCGCCGGGCGAGGCGGTCATCGTCAAGCCGTCGAACGTCCCGAACAACCTGATCGGCGCGATCCTGCGCCTGCGGCCCGAAGCCAAGGCCGTGCTGATGTATGCACCGTTGCGCGCCTATCTGCCGTCGATCGCGAGCAAGGGGATGGACGGTCGCGCCTGGGTTCGGATGCTGCATAACAATCTTGTCAAGGAGGGCCGGCTCAAGCTCGATTTCACGATGGAGCAGTTCATGGAGCTGACCGACTTGCAGGTCGCGGCGCTCGGGTGGATGGCGCAGCAACTGCAGATGCAGGCTCTTGCGCTCCACTTCGGCCGCGAGCGGGTGGCGACCTTGAGCAGCGAGACGCTGCTCGCCGATCCGTCAGCGGCGATTACGGCGCTCGACCGGCTGTTCGGCACCGGAATGGACGCGGACGCGATCGACGCGATCGTCACCGGACCCACGTTCGCGCGCAACGCGAAGACCGGCGAAACCTATAGCCCGGCCCAGCGCGCCGCCGAGCGCGAGGCTACGATGGCGGTTTATGGCGGCGAAATCGAGGTCGTCGCCAATTGGGCGGAGAAGCTTGCCGGGCGAACGGGCGTGGCGATGGCACTCGCGGCGCCACTTTGACCGTGTGACAAATCTGTGGCGGAAATATCACAGGCGTCCGAATTCGCGCGGCCCATGGCGTGAGCCGTGTTGCAAAGGTTGCGGGCCATCCCCTAGGACGCCGCTCATAGGTCGGAGAAATCCGGCCATCGGCATACGCCGAAACGGGTTTAATAACGGTCCGCGAACTTCGGACTGAGCAAGGGGAAAGACCAGATGGTTTGCACTTCCATTCGCCGCAATTTGCTGGCGTCGACCATCATCGCGGGCTCGCTGATCGCCAGCGCGCCAGCGTTCGCTCAGGGAACGGCCGCCGCGCCGCAGCCGGACGCCACGGCGGCATCCGAGGGTGAGACGATCGTCGTCACCGGCTCGCTGCTGACCAACCCGAACCTCGTTCAGTCGAACCCGGTCAACGTGACGACCGCAGAGGAAATCTCGCTCAGGCAGAACAACGTGGCCGAGGAAGTGCTGCGCGACATTCCGGGCGTTGTGCCTTCGATCGGTTCGGCGGTGAACAACGGCAACGGCGGCGCGTCGTTCGTCGATCTCCGCGGTCTCGGCTCGAACCGCAACATCGTCTTGCTCGACGGCAACCGCATCGTGCCCTCGGGCTTGGTGGGCCGCGTCGATTTGAACAACATTCCCGTCGCGCTGGTCGAGCGCGTCGACGCGTTGACGGGCGGCGCCTCGACCACCTACGGCGCCGACGCGATCACGGGCGTCGTCAACTTCATCACGCGCAAGGATTTCGCGGGGCTCGAGATTTCGGCGGGCACCAAGATCACCGAGCAGGGCGACGGCAACTACAACCGCGTAGACGTAACTGTCGGCGCGAACTTCGACGACGGGCGCGGCAACGCGACGCTGTCGATCGGCTATCAGCAGTCGGACCCCGTCTATCAGGGCGATCGTTCGTTCTCGACCCAGAATCTCAGCTCGTTCACCGGGTCGCCCGCCGGGTCGGGCACGACGGTTCCCGCGCGTTTCTCTCGCACGGGCTCGCCGACGCAGCAGATCAACCCAACGACGGGCGCGCTCGTCCCGACGTTCGCGCTGTTCAACTTCAACCCCTACAACATCTTCCAAACGCCGTTCCAGCGTTACAACATCTTCGGCACGGCGCATTATCAGGTGGCCGACGGGATCGAGGTTTACACGCGCGCGCTGTTCTCGAAGAACACCGTCGATACGATCATCGCGCCGTCGGGCGTGTTCGGTTCGTCGCTCGTGTTTCCCTACAGCAATCCCTATCTGCCCGTCGCCGCTCGGAACCAGTTTTGCGCGGCGAACGGCCTGACTGCTGCGCAGTGTACCGCAGCCGCGGCGGCGACCAATCCGGCCGATCCGAACTTCCGCACCTTCACGACGAACGTTTCGCGCCGCACGACCGAAGTCGGTCCGCGCATCTCGGACTTCGTAACGACGGTGTTCGATCTTCGCGCCGGCATCCGCGGCGACATCACCGACACGATCCATTTCGACGTGTCGGG
>JACDGO010000296.1 GCA_013821585.1 Sphingomonadaceae bacterium | reverse complement strand
GCCAATGATCCGGCATGGATCGCCGCCGATCTCCTCAGCCAAGCTGAGCACGACCCGGCCAGCCAGTCGATCCTGATGACCGACGATGCGGCGTTCGCGAACGCGGTGGTCGCGGAACTCGAAGCGCAACTGACCGATGTTCCCGCGGCGCGCGCGAGCTGGGACGCGCACGGCGCGGTTATCCTGCCCGAAAGCCTCGACGATGCGCCGCCATTGATCGACCGCCTCGCGCCCGAGCATCTCGCGCTCGCGGTCGAAGACCCGCACGCGCTGTTCGCGCGCGTGCGCCATGCGGGGTCGGTGTTCCTCGGGCGGCACACGCCCGAGGCGATCGGCGACTATCTCGGCGGACCGAACCATGTGCTGCCGACGGGCAGACGCGCGCGCTTCGCCTCGGGGCTGTCGGCGCTCGACTTCATGAAGCGCACGAGCTTTCTCGAATGCACGCCCGCCTCGCTTGGCGCGCTTGGTCCGGGGGCGATCGCGCTCGCCGAAGCCGAAGGCCTGCCCGCGCACGCGCATTCGGTCAGGGTGCGGCTGTGACCGCGCGTTCCCGCTCGCGCTCCGCCGCCCGCCTCGCCGCGGTGCAGGCGCTCTATCAGCGCGAGATGGAAGGGACGGCGCTGCCCAAGCTGCTCCACGAATTCCATCAGCACCGCCTCGGCGCGACGGTGGGCGACACCGAATATCACGACGCCGAAGTCGCGTTCTTCGACGATGTCGTGACCGGCGTCGAAACGCGAAGCGTGGAGATCGACGCCGCGATCACCGCGCGGCTCGCGAAGGGCTGGACGCTCGCGCGGCTCGACCGGCCCATGCGCGCGATCCTGCGCGCGGGAACCTATGAGCTGCTCGCGCGGCGCGACGTGCCCGCGAAGGCGGCGATCAACGAATATGTCGATGTCGCGGACGCCTTTTACGCGAAGGCGGAGAAGGGCTTCGTCAATGGCCTCCTAGACGCCGTTGCGAAGGATCTGCGCGGGTAGCCGCCAAAGCGGCGCCGATCCCTTCCGCGTTCGACGCGCGCGCGAACAGCCAGCCCTGAAGCTCGTCGCAGCCGACGATGTTCATCAGATCGGCCTGCGCGGTCGTCTCCACCCCTTCCGCCGTCACCGGCATGTCGAGCGCGCGCGCGACCGCGACGCTCGCCTGCACCAGGGCGCGCGCGGCCTCGCTATGCTCGGCGTCGGCGACGAGCGAGCGGTCGATCTTCAACTTGTCGAAGGTGAACTGGCGCAGGAAGCCGATCGACGCGAAGCCCGTGCCGAAATCGTCGAGCGACACGGAGACGCCCAACGCGCGCAGCTCGGCGAGCACGCGCCGCGCGCCTTCGGCTTCGCGCACCAGATAGGTCTCGGTGATCTCGACCTCGAGCATGGTCGGCGGATAGCCGGTCTCGGCGAGCACCTGGCGCAGCTTGCGCGGGAAATCGGGGTTGCGGAGCTGCGCCGCAGAGACGTTGACCGCGAGCCGCAGTTCGGGCCACGCGAGCGCCTCGGTGCACGCGCGCCGCAGCACGAACAGCCCGATACGGTCGATCAGCCCACTTTCCTCGGCGATCGGCACGAACACCTCGGGCCGCACCTCGCCGAGCGTCGGACTGGTCCAGCGCACCAGCGCCTCGACGCCGGTGATCCGCCGCCGGTCCGACGCGAACAAGGGCTGGTAGACGACGCCGAACGCCTCGTCGGCGATCGCCGCGCGCAGCTCGAGCTCGATGTTGTGCTTGGCGGCCTGGCGCGCGTCGAGATCGGCGTCGTAGCGGTTCGCGCGCATCCGCCCGTCGTGCTTGGCCGCGTACATCGCGACATCGGCGCGGCGCAGCATCTCGATGGCGTCGCAGTCGCCGCGGTCGGCGATGCCGATGCTCGCGCCGACGACGAGCGTGCGGTCGTCGAGGTAGAAGGGGTGAGTGAGGCGCGCGAGCACCATTTCGGCGAGCGTCTCGATCGCGAGGCCCGCGCCCTCGCCGTGCGCGAGCAGCGCGAACTCGTCGCCGCCGAGGCGCGCGACCATCGCGCCGCTTCCCGCGATCCCGCGGAGCGTGTCGCTGACCGCGCGGATCAGCCGGTCGCCGACCGCATGGCCGTAATTGTCGTTAATCGCCTTGAACCCGTCGAGGTCGATCAGCGCGAGCGTCACCGCCTGCCCGCGTTCGGCCGCCCGGCGCAGAGCGCGGCGCAGCGAGCGGCGGTTGGGAAGGCGGCTGAGGCTGTCGATCTCGGACTGGCGCGCGAGGTCGAGAACCTCGCCGAAGCCGCGGCGGACGAGCCAGAACATCATCGCCGCGAGCGACCCGAGCGCGGCCCCGAGCAGGGGCTGCCCATAGAGCAGCGCAGACAGCGCGATGAGCGCAAGCACCCCGGCGGCGAGCGCGGCAAGCCCGAGCGTGGGTGGAAGGTGACGGGTGCGATCGCTGAACGACATCGCTTCGCGCGGTAGCAAGGAGCGCTTACGAACCGATTAAGTGCGAAGAGCGCTTTAAAGATTGGCGATGAACCGCCGCACTTCCGGCCCGATGTCCGGCCGCTCGAGCGCGAGGGCGATGTTCGCCATGATGAAGCCGGCCTTGTCGCCGCAATCGTGGCGCGTGCCGGCGAAGGTCAGCGCATGGAACGGCTGCGCGCCGATCATCCGCGCCATCGCGTCGGTCAGCTGGACCTCGCCGCCCGCGCCCGTCTCATGGCCTTCGAGCGCCAGCATCACCTCGGGCTGGAGGATATAGCGGCCGACGATCGCGAGCGTCGACGGCGCGGCGCCGGGCGACGGCTTTTCGACGAGGCCGGCCACTTCGGTCAGCACGCCGTCGCGCGCGCCCGGCGTGACGATGCCATAGCGGTCAGTCTGGTCGGCAGGCACGATCTGCGCGGCGATCAGATTGCCGCCGACGCGCTCATAGGCGTCGACCATCTGCTTCAGGCACCCCGGCTTTCCGACCATCAGATCGTCGGCGAGAAGCACCGCGAACGGCTCGTCACCGACGATGTCGCGCGCGCACCACACCGCATGGCCGAGGCCCATCGGCTCCTGCTGGCGGACATAGGCGACCGCGCCGGGCGGCAGCCGCGTTTCCTTCAATATGTCGCGCGACTTGTCGCGCGCCTTCATCGTCATCTCGAGCTCATAGGCGATGTCGAAATGGTCCTCGATCGCCGACTTGCCGCGGCCGGTGACGAAGATCATCTGCTCGATTCCCGCCTCGCGCGCCTCGTCGACCGCATATTGGATCAGCGGACGGTCGACGACCGGCAGCATCTCCTTGGGGAGCGCCTTGGTCGCGGGCAGGAAGCGCGTGCCGAGGCCGCCGACCGGGAACACGGCCTTTCGCAATTTCTTCATGCGCGTGCGATCAGTCCGTTTCGGGTGCGTCGGCGGAAACGACCGGCGCCTTGGGCTTCTGCGCCTTTCCGCGGTTCGCATAGAGCAGCGCCGCGACCAGCGCCGCCGAGCCGATCCCCGCCGCCGCGCCCGCCGCGACCCAGCGCGCGGCCTTTTTCGCGTCCGCGTCGGTCTTCTTGTGTTCTGCCATGGCTCAAGTCCTTGCCCGCGAGAGGCGGAACGCGTCAACTCCCGGCCGTCCTATCGAGTTTCGCGGACGTGTGGGTTAACGGCCTGGCGATGCACGGCTGGATCGTCCTCGACAAGCTCGTCGGCCTCGGCTCGACGGGAGCGGTGAGCGCGGTCAAGCGCGCGCTGCGCGAGGGCGGCTATGCGAAGGTTAAGGTCGGCCACGGCGGCACGCTCGACCCGCTTGCCTCGGGCGTTCTGCCGATCGCGCTCGGTGAGGCGACGAAGCTCGCGGGGCGGATGCTCGACGCGAGCAAGGTCTATGACTTCACGATTCGGTTCGGCGAGGAGACGGATACGCTCGACGCGGAAGGCGAAGTGGTCGCGACGAGCGACGTGCGGCCCACGATCGGGAAGGTCGAGGCGGTGCTGACG
>JACDGO010000295.1 GCA_013821585.1 Sphingomonadaceae bacterium | reverse complement strand
ACCGTAGATCGACCAGCCTGCCGTGGCGTAAAGAGATTGGGCATCGCGCGTGAACAGCAGCCAGCGCCGCAGCCCTTGCAGGCGCGGGTGATCCTGAAGGTAGGAAAGCATCGCCTTCGCCAGCCCGCGCCCGCGATGCGCGTCGAGCACATAGACGTCGGCCAGATAGGCGAAGGTCGCGTGGTCGGTGATCACACGGGCGAACGCGATTTGCCGGTCATCGCGCATGATCGCTATGCAGAACGATCCCGCAATGGCCCGCCGCACCGTGTCGAGCGGGATGCCCGGCGACCAATAGCTGGTAGCGAGGAAGGCGTGCGCCGCCTCAACGTTTATTTCGGCGGCGTCGTCGGTCAACCGATAACCGGCGGGGAGCGCGATCACGCCAAAATCCGGTCTGACTGAGCCTGTAGAAGCCCTGCCCTCCCCAAAGACACGAGAAAGAAGGACAGCCCTTCGACAGGCTCAGGGTAAGCGGTTTTTTGGAAAGTTGTCAGCATGATGCCTCCAGAAATCCCGCAACGACGCGATCGAGCGCCGGCACGTCGAGCAGGAAACTGTCGTGCCCGAACGGCGCGGAAAGCTCGACGAAGCTCGCGGGCGCGCCCGCGGCGTTGAGCGCGTGGACGACGGCGCGCGATTCGGCTGTGGGATAAAGCCAGTCGGTATCGAAGCTGATCAGGCAGAAGCGCGTCTTCGACCCCCGGAACGCATTGGCGAGCACGCCGCCATGCTCCTCGGCCAAATCGAAATAGTCCATCGCGCGGGTGATGTAGAGATAGGCGTTGGCGTCGAAGCGGTCGGTGAAGCTCAGCCCCTGATGGCGCAAATAGCTTTCGACCTGAAAATCGGCGTCGAAACCGAAGCTTTTCGCGTCCCTCGCCTGCAAGCGCCGCCCGAACTTTTCGGTTAGCCCCGCTTCGGACAGATAGGTTATGTGCGCCGCCATCCGCGCGACCGCGAGGCCGGCCGAGGGCGCCGCGCCGTTCGCATCATAGTCGCCGCCGCGCCAAGCCGGGTCCGCCATGACGGCTTGACGTCCGACTTCGTGGAACGCGATGTTCTGCGCCGAATGGCGCGCGGTCGCGGCGATGACGATCGCCGAGCGCACGCGTTCGGGGAAGGTCGCTGCCCAGCTCAGCGCCTGCATCCCGCCCATCGACCCGCCGACGACCGCAGCGACGCGTTCGATGCCGAGATGGTCGAGCAGCAGCGCCTGCGCGCGCACCATGTCGCGGATGGTGATGACAGGAAAACGCATCGCATAGGGCTTGCCGTCGGCGGCGAGGCTGCCCGGACCCGACGATCCCATGCAGCTGCCGATGACATTCGCGCAGACGACGCAGAAGCGGTCGGTGTCGATCGGCCGCCCCGACCCGACCATCCGTTCCCACCAGCCGGGCTTGCCGGTGACCGGATGCGGCGAGGCGATATGCTGATCCCCGGTCAGCGCATGCGCGACGAGCAGCGCGTTCGACGCGTCGGCGTCGAGCGCGCCATAGGTCTCATAAGCGATCTCGACCGGCGCGAGCGCACCGCCCCCGTCGAGCGCGAGCGGCCCGGAAAGCGTGACGCGGCGGTCGAGGCCGAAGCGGGAGTCCATCGCGCCCGCCTCTCGCATGGGGCTGTGCGGAAACGCAACGACCGGCTAGGAGCGCGCCATGTCCGCCCCCCTCCCCAAGCCATGGATCGCCGAGATCGCGGCCTACATCCCCGGGCGTTCGACGACCGACGACGGGCGCAAGGTCGCGAAGCTCAGCTCGAACGAGAATCCGCTCGGGACGAGCGAGGCGGCGCGGGGAGCGTTCGCCGCGCACCGGAGCGATCTCGATCGCTATCCCGACGGCGGCTCCAGCGTCTTGCGCGCGGCGATCGGCGAGAAATACGGCCTCGATCCGGCGCGGGTGATCTGCGGGACGGGATCGGACGAGCTGCTCCACCTCGCGGCGGGCGCCTATGCCGGTGTCGGCGACGAATGCCTCTACGTGCGTTACGGCTTCGCGGTTTACGACATTGCGATCCGCCGCGTCGGCGCGACCCCCGTGATCGCGCCCGACCGCGACTACGGGAGCGATGTCGACGCGTTGCTCGCGCTGGTCACGCCGAGGACGACGCTCATCTTCCTCGCCAACCCGAACAACCCGACCGGCACCTATCTTTCGCGCGACGAGATCGCGCGGCTGCACGCGGGGCTGCGGCCCGACATTCTCCTCGTGCTCGACCACGCCTATTTCGAATATCTAGACGCTGAAGACGGCGACCACGGCCTCGACCTCGCGCGGAACCACGCCAACGTCTTCGTAACGCGCACCTTTTCCAAGATCCACGGTCTCGCCGCCGAGCGGATCGGCTGGGGCTATGGCCACGCCGACGTAATCACCGCGCTCAACCGCATCCGGGCGCCGTTCAACGTTACGAGCGGCGGACAGGCGGCGGCGGTCGCGGCATTGAGCGAGGACGGCTTCGTCGCCGAGAGCCGCGCGCATAATGCGGAGTGGCGCGCTTGGCTGACCGGCGAGATCGCGAAGCTCGGCAACGCGGGCGTGCGCGCGATCCCTTCCAAGGCCAATTTCCTGCTCGTGCTGTTCGAAGGCGCGGTGAACGGCGAGCAAGCCTATCGCGCGCTGATGGAGCGCGGGTTCATCACGCGCTGGCTGCCCGGACAGGGCCTCACCAAAGGGCTGCGCATTTCGATCGGCACCGAGGAGGAAACGCGCGGGCTCGCCGCGGCGCTGCGCGAGATCGTCGGCTGATGCTCCCGTTCGCGCGCGCCGCGATCATCGGCCTAGGGCTGATCGGATCGTCGATCGCGCGCGGCGTGCGCGAGGCGATGCCGACGGTTCGCCTGATCGGCTATGACAGCGATCCCGATACGCGGCTGACCGCCGCCGCGTTGAAGCTGGTCGACGACGTCGCCGACAGCGCGGGCGCGGCGGTGACCGACGCCGACCTTGTCATCCTGTGCGTGCCGGTCGGCGCGATGGGCGCGGTCGCGGCGGAGATCGCCGCCGACCTCCCCGCCGACGCGATCGTCAGCGATGTCGGATCGTCGAAGGCGGGCGTCGCCACCGCGCTCGCCGCCGCGCTTCCCGGCCGAACGGTCGTCCCCGCGCACCCGGTCGCGGGAACCGAGCGCAGCGGCCCCGAAGCGGGCTTCGCCGGGCTGTTCCATCACCGCTGGTGCATATTGACGCCCGCGGACGACGCCGACCCGGCCGCGGTGGCGCGCGTCGCGGCATTCTGGGAGCGGCTCGGCGCCGAGGTCGAGATCATGGACGCCGCGCACCACGATCTGGTGCTCGCGATCACGAGCCATTTGCCGCACCTGATCGCCTATACGATCGTCGGCACCGCGTCGGACCTCGAGACCGTCACACGCTCCGAGGTCATCAAATATTCGGCGGGCGGTTTCCGCGACTTCACGCGCATCGCCGCGTCGGACCCGGTGATGTGGCGCGACGTGTTCCTGACCAACAAGGACGCGGTGCTCGAGATGCTCCAACGTTTCAGCGAAGACCTTACCGCGCTCCAACGCGCGATCCGCTGGGGCGACGGCGAGGCGCTGTTTGATCTGTTCACGCGCACGCGCGCGGTGCGGCGGAGCATCATCGAGCAGGGTCAGGACGACGAGCGGCCCGACTTCGGGCGCTCCGATCACTGACCTCTCTTCCCGTATTTGGGATCAGCCGTTCAGCACGTTGATCGCCTCGAACACGCGCGCCTCGATTTCCTCGCGCGGCAATCCCGGGGGGATCGGTTCGCCGAAACGGAAGGTGACGGTGCCCGCCCGCTTCAGAAAGCGATCGCGCGGCCAAAGCCGCCCGCTGTCGACCGCGACCGGCACAGCGGGCAGCGCGAGCGCCTTGTAGAGTCCCGCGAAGCCCGGCTGGAGCGCCGGCCGCCGTCCGTGCGGCACGCGCGTTCCTTCGGGATAGATGACGAT
>JACDGO010000294.1 GCA_013821585.1 Sphingomonadaceae bacterium | reverse complement strand
ACGACAGCATTGAACCGATGTTTCCCAGTCCGCCGAAAACCAGCAACGCGATGCCAAGCACGACCACGCCGCCGCAGCCGAAACGACTGAACACGAACGGCAGAAGCGCGAAACCGATGCCGCCGCCCCCGCCGAAGCCTCCGCCTCCGCCGCGCCCCTGATCCTCGACGTCGACATCGGTTCCCAGATCGTCGAGGCGCATGCTGCTCTCCCTGTACGCGCGCCGGTTGTAGAAGAATGCGGCGCTTCGACAAGCATGGTGTGGATCGCTAGGGAGCGGTCCATGGCCGACGCCGACACCCACATCGCCAAACGCCGCCGCAACGCGCCCATCCCCCTGCCCGATCAGGTGGCGCTCGTGCTTCAGGGCGGCGGCGCGCTGGGGTCGTATCAGGCGGGCGTCTACGAAGCGCTCGACGGCGCGGGGATCGAGGTCGACCGCATCGCCGGCATCTCGATCGGCGCGGTCAACGCGGCGCTGATTGCGGGCAACCCGCGCGAGCGGCGCGTCGCGGCCTTGCGCGCCTTTTGGGACCGGGCGAGCGTGGCGCTGCCGAGCTTTCCGATATGGACCAACGACCAACTGCGCGAGTGGCTGCACGAATGGTCGGCGGGCTATGTCGCGATGGCTGGCGTGCCGGGCCTTTTCGCGCCGCGCTGGCTGCCGCCGATGCTCGCCGCGCCCGGAACGCCCGAGGCGCTCAGCTTCTACGATTCGGGCGCGCTTTCGGCGACGCTCGACGGGCTCGTCAACTGGGATCTGCTCAACGACGGGCCGGTGCGCCTCGCGGTCGGCGCGGTCGAGGTCGAAAGCGGCAATTTCCACTATTTCGACACCGCGAGGGAGCGGCTCGACGCGCGGCACATCATGGCCTCGGGCGCGCTCCCGCCCGGCCTGCCGCCGGTCGAGATCGACGGGAAATTATGGTGGGACGGTGGCCTCGTCTCGAATACGCCGCTCTCCTATGTTCTCGACACGCAGGACGCCGAGATGCTGGTGTTTCAGGTCGACCTGTTCGCCGCCGCTTCGGGCAGACCGAAAACGATCATGGACGTGATGGCGCGCGAGAAGGAAATCCGCTTTTCGAGCCGCACGCGGCAGGTGAGCGATCAGCTGTTGAAGCTGCGCCGCGAGCGCGAGACGATCAGGAAGGTGCTCGCCAAGCTGCCGGACGCGATGCACGACGATCCCGATGTCGCGGCGCTGACGACCCTCGCGCAGGAATATCCGGTCAACGTCGTCCAGCTCATCTATCGCGCCAACGCGTGGGAGGGCGGCGCGCGCGACTATGAATTTTCCGCGCGGACGATGGCCGAGCATTGGGCGGCGGGAAGCGAGGCGGTGGCCGCGACGATCGACAAATCGGCGCTGGTCGCGCGCAACATCCTCGACGGACGCACGGCGGCGTTCGACCTGGGACGCTAGGCGCGCTGGACCGAACCGTTTCGCGGTCATAAGGCGCTCGCAATCCGAACTTCTTCGAGGTCGCCCTTTCCATGCTGAAAATCCTTCTCGCGGGCGCGTCGCTGCTCGCCGCCGCCGCCCATGCCGCGCCGGGGCGGTTGCCCGCGAACGTCGTTCCCATCGCCTACGACATCACCGTCGATCCGGACGCGGCGCGGCTGCGTTTCACCGGCAACGAGACGGTGACGATCGACGTGCTCAGGGCGACGCGGACGATCACGCTCAACGCCGCCGACCTGGTCATTTCGAGCGTCACGCTTGACGGCCGCATGGGGCGGGCGACAACCGACGCCGCCACGCAGACCGCGACCTTCACCTTCGCCGCGCCCGTCAAGGCAGGAAGGCATGCGCTCGCGATCGCCTATGCGGGCAAGATCAACCAGTCGGCGTCGGGAATGTTCGCGATCGACTACGACGGCGAGCACGGCGCGAAGGAGCGGATGCTCGTCACCCAGTTCGAGGCGCCCGATGCGCGCCGCTTCGCGCCGACGTGGGACGAGCCGGGGCTGAAGGCGACATTCCGATTGAGCGCGGCGGCGCCCGCTGGCCAGACCGCCTTTTCGAACATGCCGGTCGCCGGGCAGACCGAATTGCCGGGCGGGAAAAAGCTGTGGCATTTCGCGACGACGCCGAAAATGTCGAGCTACCTCCTGTTCCTCGGCGTCGGCAATGTCGAGCGCAAGACGGTGATGGCGGGCAACGTCGAGATCGGCGTAATCACGCGAAAGGGCGTCGTCGACCAGGGCGACTATGCGCTTGCGAGCGCGAAGCGCATCCTTCTTGCCTATAACGACTATTTCGGCACGCCCTATCCATTGCCCAAGCTCGACATGATCGCGGGACCGGGATCGTCGCAGTTCTTCGGCGCGATGGAGAACTGGGGCGCGATCTTCTATTTCGAGCGCGCGCTGCTGATCGATCCGCGCCTCGCCACCGAAACGCACCGGCAGGACGTCTTCGACGTGGTCGCGCACGAAATGGCGCACCAGTGGTTCGGCGACCTTGTCACGATGGCGTGGTGGGACGACCTCTGGTTGAACGAAGGCTACGCCTCGTGGATGGCGTCGAAGATTTCGAACGACCTCAACCCCGACTGGCACGCGCTGACCCAGACGCTCGCCGGCGGCCGTCAGAACGCCTATACCCGCGACGCGCGCGCGACGACGCACCCGATCGTCCAGCATGTGACGACCGTCGATCAGATCAGCCAGGCGTTCGACGACATCACCTATCGCAAGGGCGAAGCGGTGATCCGCATGCTCGAAGGGTCGGTCGGGCCCGACGCGTTCCGCGCGGGCGTGCGCAGCTACATGGCGAAGCACAAATACGGCAATGCGGTCACCGACCAGCTGTGGACCGAAATCGCCGCCGCTTCGGGCAAGCCAGTCGCGCCGATGATGCATAGCTATACGCTTCAAGGCGGCGTGCCGATGATCCGCGCGTCCGAGCCTGTGCGCGCAGGCGGCGTCACGCGGATCAACCTGACGCAGAGCCGCTTCGGCCTCGACGCCGCGTCCAAAGCGCCCCGCACGTGGATCGTGCCGGTGGCGCTGACCAATGGCGGCGCGGTGGTGCGTGCGACCGTTTCGGGCGCGAAACCGGTGACGGCAACGCTGCCCGGCTGCGGGCTCACTGTCGTCAACGCCGGACAGAGCGCCTATTTCCGCACGCTCTACGCGGCCGGGCATTTCGAAGCGCTGAGACGCGGCTTCGCGACCTTGGGTCTCGACGACCAGATCGGCGTCACCGCCGACGCCTATGCGCTCGCCACCTCGGGCGACGCGCCGGTCGAGCGTTATCTCGGTCTGATCGACACGATTTCGCCGAACGCGTCGCCGCTGGTCTGGAATTTGGTCGCGAGCGAACTTGCGGCGATCGATCGCACGCTGACCGACGCGCCCGAGCAGGCGGCGTTCCGCGCGCGGGCGGGACGGCTGCTCGCGCCGGTGTTCGCGCGCACCGGCTGGGAAGCGAAGCCCGGCGAAAATCCGGCGGTCGCGCAGTTGCGCGAGGATATCATCCCCATCGTCGGCCGCTTCGGCGACGCGGCCGTGACCGCGCAGGCGGTGCGCTACACGATGCGCAGCTTCGACAATGCCGACGCGGTTCCCGGCGCGATCCGCCTGCCCGCGCTCGACGTGTTCGGCCGCAACGCGACGCCCGCGCAATGGGACATGCTCCACGCGAAGGCGCGCGCCGAGGCGAGCCCGGTCACCAAGCTGATCTACTACCGCCATCTCGGCGCGGTCGCCGATCCTGTTCTTGCACAAAAGGCGCTCAACCTGACGCTGACCGACGAGGTGCCGGTGCCGATGCGCGGCAACGTCATTCAGGAGGTCGCGGCGAACCACCCCGCGCTCGCGTTCGATTGGGCGGTCGCGCACGAGGCGCAGGTCAACGCATTTCTCGAATCGAGCACGCGGTCGAGCTTTATCGCGTCCCTGCCGGGAGGCGCGAGCGACCCCGCGGTCGCGGCGCGGCTC
>JACDGO010000293.1 GCA_013821585.1 Sphingomonadaceae bacterium | reverse complement strand
CCTATCTGATATCCTCGATTGTGGTGCTGACGGTTCTTGGCGGCGCGTGCGCGCTGATCGTCGCGATGCTGCGCGGCGCGGCGCCGGCGATCCTCGCCGCGCTCGAGGGTCAGGTGCCACACGTCGCTTTGGCCGCCGCGCCGCGCCGCCCGATCCGGCAGGTCAGCCCGGCGAGCCGCTCGCGGATGCCGCTACGCGCCGCCGCCTAACCTTCGCATAGCTGCGCATCCCGAACGGGATCATCAACATATAGACGACGCTAGCGACGGACAATGTGACCCAGGGCGCGGAGAACAGCGCCGCGCCGAAGATCGCGATCGCCGCCAGCGCCTCGAGCCGCACCGACCGCCTGAGCCGCAGCGACGACCAGCTATAGGTTGCGACGTTCGAGATCATCAGGAACGCGACGACCGCGATCCATGGCCCGACGAGCCAAGGAGACCGGAATTCCGCGATGTCGGTCCACAACCACAGATAGACCGGCAACAGCGCGAGGCCTGCCGCGGCGGGCGCCGGAACGCCGGTCAGAAACCCCGCCGACTTATGCGGCTGGTCGTCGGCATCGATCTGCGCGTTGAAGCGCGCGAGCCTCAGCGCGCAGCACACCGCGAGCGCGAGCGCGAATACCCAGCCGTAGCGCGGAACCGCGTTCAGCGACCACAGGAACAGCAAGAGCGCGGGCGATACTCCGAACGCGATCACGTCCGACAGCGAGTCGAGTTCGGCGCCGAAGCGGCTCTGTCCCTTGAGCAACCGCGCGATACGTCCGTCCAGTCCGTCGAGCACGCCCGCGAGGATGATCATCGCCGGCGCGACTTCCCAATTCCCGCCGATCGCGAAGCGCACACCGGTCAGTCCCGAGCACAGCGCCAGCGCGGTTACCGCATTGGGCGCGACGGTCCTTAAAGGAATGCCGCGCCGCATGCGCGTCACTGGCTGACGCCGCGCGCGCTATCGCCGCCGCCGATCCGCGCGAGCACCGTCTCGCCCGCGAGCGTGCGCTGGCCGAGCGTCACCGCGGGCGCGGTTCCGGCGGGCAAGAACACATCGACGCGGCTACCGAAGCGGATTAGGCCCACGCGCTGCCCCGCCACGACCGTGTCGCCTGTTTTCACGAACGGCACGATCCGCCGCGCCACAAGGCCGGCGATCTGGGTGAAGCCGATCTTCACGCCATCGCCGCGCTCGACGAGGAAATGCTGACGCTCGTTCTCCTCGCTCGCCTTGTCGAGGTCGGCGTTGAGGAACTTGCCCGAGATGTAGACGACGCGGCCGATCGTCCCCGAAACTGGCGCGCGATTGATGTGAACGTCGAACACGCTCATGAAGATCGACACGCGCGTCAGCGGCGCTTCGCCGAGACCGCTCTCTCCCGCCAGCTCCTTCGGGACAGGCACCGTCTCGATCAGCGTGATCAACCCGTCGGCAGGCGCGACGATCAGGTCATCGCCTTGCGGCACGCTGCGCACCGGATCGCGAAAGAACGCCGCGACCCACAGGGTCACGCCCGCCATCGGCCAGGCGAGCGTCTCCCACGCCAGCAACGCGAAGAGCAATGTGATTCCCGCGGCGATCAGGACGAACTTGCGTCCTTCGGGGTGTACGGAGGGGAAACGCCACTTGACGGTGGTGGCGCCTGGCGTGCCGGAGGATATGGTGGCCATCGCCGCTCTCTACGGCGCGGGCGCGCGGGTGACAACGCCGGGGCGGTTGATTGCGCCCCCGCGCATCTCTATCGGCGAACGCCATCCGATCCCCGGGGAAGGCTCAGCCGCATGGCGAAGATCAAGGTGAAGACGCCCGTCGTCGAGATCGACGGCGACGAGATGACGCGCATCATCTGGGCATGGATTCGTGAGCGGCTGATCCTTCCCTATCTCGACATTGAACTCGAATATTACGACCTCGGCATCGAGAAGCGCGACGAGACCGACGACCGGATCACCGTCGATTCGGCGAATGCGATCAAGAAATTCGGCGTCGGCGTGAAATGCGCGACGATCACTCCAGACGAGCAGCGCGTCGAGGAATTCCATCTCAAGAAGATGTGGAAGTCGCCCAACGGCACGATCCGCAACATTCTGGGCGGCGTCGTCTTTCGCGAGCCGATCGTGATCCGCAACGTGCCGCGGCTGATCCCCGGCTGGACCGATCCGATCGTCGTCGGCCGCCACGCGTTCGGCGACCAGTATCGCGCGACCGACTTTCGCGTCCCCGGCCCCGGCAAGCTGCGCCTCGTCTTCGAAGGCGACGACGGGACCGTGATCGACGAGGAAGTGTTTCAATATCCCGATTCGGGCGTCGCGCTCGCGATGTACAACCTCGACGAATCGATCCGCGACTTCGCGCGCGCCAGCATGAACTACGCGCTTAACCGCGGATGGCCGCTCTATCTTTCGACCAAGAACACGATCCTGAAAGCCTACGATGGACAGTTCAAGGATTTGTTCGCGCAGGTTTTCGACAGCGAATTCAAGGATAAGTTCAAGGCCGCTGGCATAACCTATGAACATCGACTGATCGACGACATGGTCGCCTCGGCGCTCAAATGGTCGGGCAAGTTCGTGTGGGCGTGCAAGAACTATGACGGCGACGTTCAGTCGGATCAGGTCGCGCAGGGGTTCGGCTCACTGGGGCTGATGACCTCGGTCCTGCTCTCGCCCGACGGAAAGACCGTCGAGGCCGAAGCTGCGCACGGCACCGTCACCCGCCACTTCCGCATGCACGAGCAGGGCAAGGCGACGTCGACCAATCCGATCGCGTCGATCTTCGCCTGGACCGGCGGCCTCAAATACCGCGGCAAGTTCGACGACACGCCCGAAGTGACGAAGTTCGCCGAAACGCTTGAGCGTGTCTGCATCGAAACCGTCGAGCAGGGCGCGATGACCAAGGACCTCGCCATATTGATCGGCCCCGACCAGGCGTGGATGACGACCGAGCAGTTCTTCGAAGCGATCCGCGCGAACCTCGAACGGGCGATGAACGCGGCGGCCTAAGCCTCTGGCGATCGGATGTGCTCCGGACGAAATCCCAGCCCGACGATCCTGCCGGGAATACGGCGCAGCAGTGGAATCGCGTCTAGCGCGCGCGCGGCGAGCGGCGCTTTGTCAAGCGTCGCGCCCGGCTTCAGCAGCGGCGCGACGACGCTGTTCTGCATGAATACCTGCATACCCTGCGTCCGGCGCGTGGGCGGCATGCGGCGTTCCTGGACTTTGCCAAGCAACGGATCGGGATCAACCCCGGCCGCCATCGGTCCGGCCAGAATGTTCGCGGCGGCGACGGCGTCCTGCACCGCCAGATTGATGCCGACTCCGCCCATCGGCGACATCGCGTGCGCGGCGTCGCCGATCACGAGCAGACCGGGGCGGCTCCATCGCTGGAGCCGGTCGATCGCGACCGTCAGCAGCTTGACGTCGTCCCAGCTCCGTATCGCGTCGACCCCGGCCGCCATATCGGGAGCGGCGGAGCGAACGCGTTCGCGAAATGTCTCGATCCCCATCTCGCGGATGCTATCGGCGGTGCCCTTGGTGAAGACGAACGCGCATTGATAATAATCGCCGCGATCGATGAAGACGATGACCCGGCGCGCCGCGAACACGCCGAGCGTGTCGGCCTTGGGTTCCGCCAACTTCGGTATGCGAAACCAGAAAACGTCCATCGGTGCGCCGAGATCGATGAGCGGCAACGCCGAGTCGCGGCCTAGCACCGACTGGCGGCCGTCGGCCGCGATCGTCAGTTGCGCGCGAACCGTGCCGCCTTCCGCCAACTGGACGCCGCGGACGCGCCCGTCCTCCTCGACAAGGCCGGTTGCTTCGCAGTCCCGCCTTAGAGGCTGTGTCAGAACGGTAGTGTAACGGTGGACGATCGGGTTTCGATGTGATTCCGGGGCGGTTGCGAGACCAGACCTGGAAGACATCATGTGGAACCCGACCGCCCGTGCGCTGCATAGCC
>JACDGO010000292.1 GCA_013821585.1 Sphingomonadaceae bacterium | reverse complement strand
GGCGATCGTCACGCGGCCGGTCATCACGGGGACGTTCGTCGCGCGGCTCGCTATCGCGCGGCCGATCGCCTCGCGCCTGATTTTCACGCGGGCGATCGTCGCGCACGGCGCCGTTGCCGTTGGGGCGACGGTCGTCGTCGGCATAGCGCGGCTGGGGACGCGTGTTGCCGTTCGCGTTGCCTTCGTCGTCGCGCTGCTGCGGGCGGTTGTCGCGGCCTTCATCATCGCGCTGGTAGCGTTGCTGCTGCGGCTGGGGCGGGCGCGGCAGTTGCGGGCGCGTATCAAACTCGTCGCCCTCAAAGGCTTCCTCGCCCTCGAAGCCCTGCTCCTCCGAATAGTCGTCTCGGTTGCCGCCGCTGCGCTCGCGGTTTTCCTCGAAGCGCGCGCGCGTCTCGCTGACGACGCGGAAATAATGGTCGGCAAACTGGAGGTAATATTCGGTGAGGACGCGGTCGCCCTGCTGCTGCGCGTCGCGCGCGAGCGTCTTGTATTTCTCGAGCATCTGCGGCGCGTTGCCGCGCGCGCGATTGTCGATGCGGTTGCCGCTTTCGGGACCGCGTCCGCCACCTTGCTGACGCTGCCCGCCCCGGCCGCGACGGCGACCGGACTGCTGACGATTGTTGATCAAGCTGTATTCCTTGCCTGGGGTCTCATGCATTTCCCTGAAGCATCCCCCGCCCGATGCGCCGGCCACCACCGGACGTTTCCGCTGAACCTTCGCGATAGAGTTGCGCGACGGCTCGGGACTTATGGGGGCAAGGCCGCGGCGCATCTCCGATGCATCCGTGCCTTGCCGTCTATGTAGCGACGAATTCCTAACGAACCAAGCGCTATTTCGTCAAAAGCGTCAGACAGCGCGTCATGCCCGCCAGATCGCTGCGGCGCGCGATGTCGAATCCCTGCGCCGCGAACAGCGCGGACGCCGCATCCGCCTGCCCCGCGCCGATCTCGACGCACGCGCTTCCGCCCGGTGCGAGCAGTCGCGCGAGCTGCGGCGCAAGAGCGCGACAGGCGTCGAGTCCGTCCGGTCCGGCATAGAGCGCCGCGGCGGGCTCCCAGCGCGCGACATCGGGCGGCAGTGCGGCGTCTGCCTCGACATAGGGCGGGTTGCACAAGATCAGGTCGAAAAGTTTGTCGATCCCTTCCCCCCATTCGCCAAGGCGGAATTCGGCGCGGCCCGGCGCGATCCGAACACCATTCGCACGCGCGACCGCCAGCGCCGCTTCGGACGCATCGACGCCCACTCCGGTAGCCCCCGGCCACTGATCGAGCGCCGCGAGCAGCAGCGCGCCCGATCCGGTGCCGAGATCGAGCACGCGCTTTGGTCCGCCAACCCCGAAATGCGCGACCGCGGCCTCGATCAAAGTCTCGCTGTCGGGGCGCGGGATCAGCACATCGGGCGTCACCGCGAGCTCGATCGTCCAGAAGGCGCGCGTGCCCGTGATATACGCGACCGGCTCGTGCGCGAGGCGGCGCGCGATCAGGGCGTCGAATTCGGGCGAGATCGGATGATTGCCGAACAGCAATGCCTCTCGCGAAATGCCGAGGGCGTGGGCAAGGAGGAGTTCGGCGTCGAGGCGGGGCGTGTCCGAGACGGCGGCGAGGCGACGCGCCGCCTCGGCCAAGTCAGTCACCCAAAGCCCCCAGCCGCGCCGCTTCGTCCTCCTCGACCAGCGCCCCGATCAATTCGCCGAGTTGCCCCTCCAAAATCTCGGGCAGCCGGTGCAGCGTCAGGTTGATGCGATGATCGGTCACGCGCCCCTGCGGGAAGTTGTAGGTGCGGATGCGCTCAGACCGATCACCCGATCCGACCATCGACTTGCGCGCGTCGGAGCGCGCGTCGGCAAGGCGGCTGCGCTCCAGCTCATAAAGGCGCGTCCGCAGCACCTTCAGCGCCTTGGCCTTGTTTTTGTGCTGGGACTTCTCGTCCTGCTGGATGACGACAAGGCCGGTGGGTAGGTGCGTAATGCGCACCGCCGAGTCCGTCGTGTTGACCGACTGCCCGCCCGGCCCCGACGAGCGATAGACGTCGATGCGCAGATCGGCGTCGTTGATCTGAACATCGACTTCTTCCGCCTCGGGAAGCACCGCGACGGTCGCGGCGGAGGTGTGGATGCGGCCCCCCGACTCCGTGACGGGAACGCGCTGGACGCGGTGGACGCCGCTTTCGAACTTGAGCTTGGCGAACACGCCCTGCCCGCTCACCGACGCGACGACTTCCTTGTAGCCACCGACATCGGCCGCGCTCGCGCTGATCGGCTCGACGCGCCAGCCCTGCCCCTCGGCATAGCGCTGATACATGCGGAACAGGTCACCCGCGAACAGCGCCGCCTCGTCGCCGCCGGTTCCCGCCCTGATCTCGAGCATCGCCGCGCGATCGTCGGCGGCGTCGCGCGGGAGGAGCTTGAGCGCGAGCGTGCGTTCGGCCTCGGGAACGCGTTGGTGAAGCTCGGCGAGTTCATGCACCGCCATCTCGCGCAATTCGGGATCGGGATCGGCCGCCATCGGCCCGAGCACCTCGATCTCCGCGCGCAGCCGCCTGAGCTCGCGCGCGGCCTCGGCGACCGGCTCGACCTCGGCATATTCCTTGGAGAGCGCGACGAAACGCTCGGGCGCAAGGTCGCCGCTCGAAAGCTGCGCCTGCAACTCGTCGCGCCGCGCCTCGATGGCGGCGATGCGTTCGTCGGAGATGGAGGTCATTGAACTTCTGTTTTCCGAATGATCGGCGACCAGCCCACAATCAATTTATCGGGCAAAGTGAAGCTGAACCGACTTTCGATGATCTCTTCCACGGCCAATTTTTGGTCATACCTGCCCATCAAGCTGTTTGGAGCCCACTTGATTAGATAGTGGCCTTCGGGCGGGTCTTTCGCCCGAGAAAGCGCAACGACGGCCGGGGCCCCCGCATCGACAGCACGTCCGAAACGCCGACGAACGCTTCCCGTGACAATTGAAAGAACTTCTAAGCGCGCGCGCCTTAGCATTTGCGCGACTTCAATAGAGAGAAGGTCCGCATCGCTACTGTCCGCAACCACAACGACATCGGGTTTTGGGGACTGGGGTTGATCCACCAACATCCCCAACCGCTCAATCCCCGCGGCCCAGCCCACCGCCGGCGTATGCGGCCCGCCGAGCGTCTCGATCAGCCCGTCATAGCGCCCCCCGCCGAGCACCGTCCCCTGCGCGCCCAGCCGGTCGGTGACGAACTCGAACGCGGTGTGGCGGTAATAGTCGAGGCCACGGACGAGGCGCGCATCGCGTTGCCATTCGATGCCCGCCGCCTCGAGGCCCGCCGTCACCGCCGCGAAGAAATCCTGCGCTTCGCCGCCGAGGAAATCGTCGATCGACGGCGCGCTGTCGGCCGCCGGGCGGTCGCGCGGATCCTTGCTGTCGAGGATGCGTAAGGGATTCTTCGCGAGCCGCGCGACGCTGTCTTCGGACAGGTCGGCGCGCGCTCTCTCGAAATGGTCGACCAGCGCCTTGCGCCACGCGTCGCGGCTTTCGCTGTCGCCGAGCGTGTTGAGCTTGAGCGTCACGCCGTCGGCGATGCCGAGTTCCTTGAGGAGCTGATCAGCGAAGGCGAGCAGCTCGACGTCCGCCGCCGGTTCGGCCGCGCCGATCACTTCGGCGTCAAGCTGGTGGAACTGCCGGAAGCGTCCCTTTTGCGGACGCTCGTAGCGGAACAGCGGGCCGTCGGTTGCGAGCTTCAGCGGCGCGAACTGCTGCCAACCCTCGGTCAGATAGGCGCGCGCGATGCCCGCCGTGAATTCGGGGCGCAGCGTCAATGAATCCCCGCCGCGATCCTCGAAAGTGTACATCTCCTTCGCCACCACATCGGTCGTCTCGCCAAGCGAACGCGCGAACACCGCTGTCGCCTCGAAGACCGGCACTTCGACCCGACCGAAGCCATAGAGCCGCCGCACGCGATCGAAGGTCTGGACGACGTGGTGAA
>JACDGO010000291.1 GCA_013821585.1 Sphingomonadaceae bacterium | reverse complement strand
TGCGCCAACTACCTCAGAAACTCAGGCTATGCTTCATGCTAAGTGAAACCGACTCTAGCGCCTTCTCGTCGTAGATACCGTCAGTCTTCGCGCCCGCCGTGCGTTCCCTCCCGTGTCGCGCGCGCGACCGGAAGAGGATGTGCGCCTACTTGGCCTTGAGCTTGATCGCGCGATAGATTGCCTGACCCGCGCCGCGCTGAACATAGAGCAGCACGTTGGTGCGGCCCGCCGCGCGCGCGGCCGCGACGGCGGCGGAGACTTCGGTGGTGGTCGTGACATTACGCTGATTGACCGACAGGATCACGTCGCCCCGCTGAAGCCCCTTGGCGGCCGCGTCGCTCGACGGATCGACGCCGCCGATGACGACGCCGCGCGTCGTTTCGGGAACGCTGAGCTGGCGCGCGATCTCTGGCGTCAGCGGCTGGACCGCGAGGCCGAGCGCATCGCGCGTCGCGGAATCGACCGACTTCTGGTCGTCGGGCGCGAGTCCGTCCTCGCCACCGCCGTTGTCGTTGCCAGCGGCGAGCGCATCCTCCTGCGGCCGCTCGCCGAGCGTCGCCGTCACCGTCTGGCGCTTGCCGTCGCGGATCAGCTCGATCGGCACGTGCGATCCGATGGGCAGGTTGGCGACGAGAAACGACAGGCTCTCGTCGGGCGTCACGTCGCGATTGTTGACGCGAACGATGACGTCGCCCTGGCGGACGCCCGCGCGCGCCGCGCCCTGGCCGGGTTCAACCCGTGCGACGAGTTCGCCGCGGTCCTTCGGCAGCCCGAGCGAATCGGCGATGCCGTCGTCGAGCGATTGAATCTGCACGCCCAGATAGCCGCGCTTGACGCGCGCGCCGCCCTTCAGCGTGTCGACGATCGGCTTGGCGAGCTCGGCGGGGATCGCGAAGCCGATGCCGACGTTGCCGCCGGTCGGCGAAAAGATCATCGAATTGATGCCGATGACGTTGCCGTTCAAATCGAACATCGGGCCGCCCGAATTGCCCTGATTGATCGCGGCGTCGGTCTGGATGTAGCGGTCGAACGCCCCGGCGCCGATGTTGCGGTGAATCGCCGAGATGATGCCGGCGGTTACGGTGCCGCCGAGACCGTACGGCTGGCCGATCGCGACCACCCAGTCGCCAACACGCGAATGCGACGAATCGCCGAAGCGGACGAACGGCAGATCGCGCGCGTCGATCTTCAGCACCGCGAGGTCGGACGCCGCGTCGCGCCCGATCAGGCGCGCCGGATATTCCTTGCGGTCGGACAGGGTGACGGTGATCTGGCCGACCGGCGGCGTTCCCGGCTGCCCGCCCGAGATGACGTGATTGTTGGTGACGATGTAGCCGTCGGCGGAGACGATGAAGCCTGAGCCGAGCGAGGTCGCCTCGCGCGTCACCGGGCGGCCGTTGCTGGTGCCGCCGCCGAACAGGTCGCCGAACGGCGTTCCCGCGAACGGGTTGTTGGTCTGAACCTGGATTTGTTGCGTCGTCGAGATGTTGACCACCGCCGGCTGGAGCTTGGCTACCATGTCCGCAAAGCTCATCGGCGCGCCGCCGCGCGGCGCGACGGCCTGGATCGCCCCAGGCTCGTTCTGCGCGACCTGCGCGGGAGCGGGCGACTGGAGCGCCATGGTCGCGGCGGTGCCGCCGATCAGAAGGGCCGTGGTGATGGCAGAGGCGTAACGCACGTGGGTTGACCTTTCGTATCCGCAGTCGCGCGCGGGGGCATGTCGCGGCGCGGCTGAACGATAATTGAATGGACGGCTTGCGTCAGCGCCGCCCGCGAAACTCCCGCAGATAGTCGTTGCTCGGGCTGAGGATGATATTGGCGCTTCCGCCCGGCGTCGTGCCGTCGGCGCCGAATGTGTGGCGATAGGACTGCATCGCACGATAGAAATCGTAGAAATCGGCGTCCTGGTTATACGCCGCGGCATAGACGCCCGCCGCCTGTGCATCGGCATCGGCGCGGATGATCTGCGCCTGCTTCAGCCCTTGCGCGCGGATGGTCAGCGCCTCCTGCTGGCGCGCGGTGCGCATCCGCTCATACGCCGAATCGAGCGGCGTTCCTTCGGGCAGGTCGGCCTTCTTGATCCGCACATCGACGATCTGCGCGCCATATTGCCGCGCGACGCGATCGAGCCCGATGCGGATATTGTCCATCACACGGCCGCGCTCGGGGCTGAGGAGCGCCGCGAACTGGCGCTTGCCGAGTTCGTTCCTGAGCGCGGATCCGAGGATCGGGCGCAGCGCATCCGACAGATTTTCCTCGGTTCCGGCCGCAGTGAACATCTTGAGCGGATCGACGATGCGGTAGCGCGCGAAGGCGTCGATGTTGAGGCGCAACTGGTCGGTCGACAGCACCTGCTGCCGCTCCATGTCGACGTCGCGGACGCGCTTGTCGATCCAGACGATATGCTCGGCGAAAGGAATGATCGCGATGAGGCCCGCGCCCGTCCTGCCGAACATTTCGCCGGCCCGGTAGCGGTTGACCGTACGCACCGGGTCGCCGAAGCGAACGATGACTCCCTGCTTCGTCTCGGGCACGACCTGGAGCGTGCTGAAGGCGAGCACGAGCACGAGTATGGCGACGATTCCGGCGACGAGCGGGTTGCGCATCAGGCGCGCGAGGGAGTTCACTGCTGACCCCCGGTTTGCGCCGCAGGCGGCGTGGTGCGCGCGCCATTGCCCAGCGGAAGGTAGGAATTGACGCCGCCCGGCTCGACGATCGTCTTGTCGACCTTGGCGAGCACCTCTTCCATCGTCTCGTAATACATGCGCCGCCGCGTGACTTCGGGAGCGAGCTTGTATTGCACATACACGCGGTCGAACGACGCGGCGTCGCCTTGCGCCTTCGCGATGATCTGCTGCGCATAAGCGCGCGCCTGGTTGATGCTGGTCTGCGCTTCCTGCTGCGCGGCCGAGACCGCCTTGAACGCGTCGTTGACCGCGTCGGGCGGGTCGGCGCGCTTGATCGCGACGCCCTGGATGCGGACGCCCGCGCGGTAGCGGTCGAGCAGCAATTGCATCCGCTGCGCGACCTCCGCCTCGATGCCGGTCCGCCCCGATCCGATCGCGTCGTTCAAGGAGACGTTGGCGACCGCGGCGCGCAGCGCGCTTTCGGCGACGGCAGTGATCGTCGCGTCGGGATCGGCGAGCTGAAACAGGTAGAGCTCTGGCGACTTAATGTTCCACCTGACCGAATAGTCGAGATCGATGATGTTCTGGTCGCCGGTAAGGACGAGCTTTTCGCCCGCGCCTTCGGGAATGTTGATCGTGCGAATGTTCTGGACATCGATTGTCTGCACGCGGTCGATCGGCGCGGGGAAGGTGATGCTGACGCCGGGATCGAGCGTGCGCGAATATTTGCCGAGGCGGGTGACGACGCCGCGCTCCTGCGGGTTGATGCGATGCACGCAGGTGACGGCGATCCACAGCAGCGCAAGCCCAAGCGCGGCATAGCCCCACACCGGCCAGCCGATGCTGGGCAGCCCGCCGCCTCCGCCCCCAAAGCCGACGCGCGCGCGCTTGTACAACGCATCGATCGCCGAAGGCCCGCGCCCGCGAACTGGCTTGCCGCCGTCGGGGGGCATGTTCCACGGATTGCGCGGCCCGCCGCCGGAGCCGCCGGAATCCCCGCCGGACTTGCCGCCGCCAGGCTTGTCGCCGCCCCAGGGGCCGCCTTCGTTCAACATCGCCGCCAAAGCCGCGCCCCGCCCACGCATGGTTGTCATGAAAGCCTTTATAGGGTGACGCCTTGGGATTTACACTAGCGGCGTCGTAAGGGGGATCACGATGACCACGCCCGACGATCTTGCCGCCGCGCTCGCCGCCATTCCCGGCGCCGCGGGACGCGCTGACCGCCCGCGTTTCGCCGACGGCCGCGCGAGCCTGATCCTCGACGTCACCGGCCTCGACGCGCCGGCGCGCGACCGGTTGCAGGAACAGGTGAGAGCGGCGCTCGCTGCCGTCC
>JACDGO010000290.1 GCA_013821585.1 Sphingomonadaceae bacterium | reverse complement strand
GACGTGTCCTTGTCGATGCGGTGGACGATCCCCGGCCGTGCGACGCCACCGATTCCCGACAGGCTCCCCGCGCAATGATGGAGCAGCGCGTTGACCAGCGTCCCGTCGCGGTTTCCCGCCGCCGGGTGAACGACCAGCCCCGCGAGCTTGTCGACGACGAGCAAATGCTCGTCCTCGAAAACGATATCGAGCGCGATGTCCTGCGCCTCGTTGTGCGCGGGCGCCGGATCCGGAACGTCGATCGCGAACGCAGCACCGCTATGCGCCTTGACCGCCGGGTCGCGTACGAGGCCAGCCGGACCGCGCACACGACCGCCAGCGATCAGCGCCTTCAGCCGCTCGCGCGACAGCGTTGGCACCGCCGCGGCGAGCGCGCGGTCGAGCCGCGAGCCCTCGGCCTCGGCCGCCAGCGTGACGGAAATCGTGGAAACCCCCCGGTCCATGGCCTAGCCATGTGGCGATGCGGCTGACGATATCAAGGGCGCTCCATGATCGGCTGATCGCGCTCGCGGCGGCGGAGCCCGGGCGCGAAGTGTGTGGACTGCTCTTAGGCGCGGACGCGACGGTCGCGGACGTCGTTCCCGCCGCCAATGTAGCCGCCGATCCCGCGCGGCGCTTCGAGATCGACCCCACCGCGCTGTTCGCCGCGATTCGCGCCGAGCGCGCGGGTGGTTTCGCGATTCTCGGCCATTATCATTCGCATCCTGGCGGGGATGCGCGGCCTTCGGCTGAAGATACGCGCCTCGCTATCGACGACGGCCGGGTCTGGGTGATCGTCGCTGGCGGCAGTTTTACCGCGTGGCGCCGCCAAGGTGACCACTTTGCTAAGGTTGCGATTGAGCGTGTGGAGATGTCGCCCAACTGTGATTGAAATGCCACGCGATTGTTGTATCGATGCAACGATGCGTGCGCGCAACAGCTCGAACTCGCGGCGGAGGCTGACGGTGTGGTTCTACCGACGCCGCTGGGTGCCGTTCGTCGAGATCGGCGCCGCCGCGACGATGATCGCGATCGCCGCTGTAAGCTATTTCGTGCTCACGCGCGGCGTCCCAGGCCAAAAGCTGCTTACGCCGCCGTTGATCGCGCTGCTGCTCGTCGCCAACCTCGTTCCCGCGGTCGCGCTGATCGTGCTGATCGGCCGCCGCGTCGCGAAGCGGCGCGCGGCACATTCGGCGGTCGGCGGCGGCGGCCGGCTGCACGTCCGCCTCGTCGGCATCTTTTCGCTCGTCGCGACGATCCCGATGTTGCTCGTCGTCGTCTTCGCCTCGCTGCTGTTCCAATATGGCGTCGAATTCTGGTTTTCGGATCGCGCGCGGGGGATGCTCGAGAACGCGTCGAACCTCGCGCAGGGCTATTATCAGGAGAAGCAGCAGGCGGTGGCCGGCGAGACGGTGACGATGGCGGGCGATTTGCGCGACTATCTGAACCAGGCATCGACCGACAGCCCGGCGTTCGCGGAGGGCTATGCGTGGCAGGTGTTGTCGCGCAACCTTACCGAATCGGCGATCGTCGAGGTGGGGAAGGGCGGCACAGCCAAGACCGTGGCCATGGTCAATCCCGACGCGCGACCCGTCGAGAAGCGCGTGTCGGCCGACGTCATGGCCCGCCTCGCGCGCGGACAGCCGGTCGTCGTCACCGACAGCGCCGATCGCATCGAGGCAGTGACGCGGCTCTATCCCGGCCGGAACGTCTATCTCTACGCGTCGCGCATCGCCGATCGTCAAGCGCTCGCGCAAACCGATCGCGCGAAGGCGGTGCTTGCCGATTACGACGGCCTGCTCGACCGTTCGCGCCGCCTCCAGCTTCAATTCAATGCCGCGCTGTTCATCATCTCGTTGCTGATTGTCGGGGCGGCGGTGTGGATCGCGCTGCAGGTCGCCGATCGTCTCGTTCGTCCGGTCGGCGAGTTGGTCGATGCCGCGCGACGCGTGACTGCGGGTGACCTGTCGGCGCGCGTCGCTGCGCCGCGCACGCACGACGAGGTCGGTACGCTCGCCAACGCCTTCAACCGCATGACGCGCCGCCTCGAGGAGCAGACCGGCGCGCTCGAGCGCAGGCGCGCGCTGACCGAAGCGGTGCTGTCGGGCGTTACCGCGGGCGTGCTTTCGGTCGATGGCGCGCGGACTGTCCGCCTGATCAATTCGTCGGCACAAGCGCTGCTCGGCGTCGCGGACCCGATCGGCAAGCCGCTTGCCGAGGTCGCGCCAGAGCTCGATTCGCTGCTTGTCGGAGGGCTGCGTGAGGGCGTCGTTCAGATCGGCGGCGGCGCGGGCGATCCGCGCACGCTCGCGGCGAAGGTCGTCGCCGACGCGAGCGGCCATGTCCTGACCTTCGACGACATCACCCAGCAGTTGCTCGATCAGCGTCGCGCCGCCTGGTCGGACGTCGCGCGCCGCATCGCGCACGAGATCAAGAACCCGCTCACCCCGATCCAGTTGGCGGCCGAGCGGCTCAAGCGCCGCTATTCGTCGGAAATCACCTCCGACCCCGGCACATTTGCGCGGCTGACCGACACGATCGTCCGCCAGGTCGGCGACCTCAGACGAATGGTCGATGAATTTTCGTCGTTCGCGCGGATGCCCAAGCCCGTGTTCCGCGGCGAGGCGCTGGTCGATATCGCGCGTCAGGCGCTGTTTCTGCACGAGGTCGCGCATCCCACCGTCCGCTTCGCGCTCGACGTGCCCGACATCGCACCGAACATGGTGTGCGACCGCCGCCAGCTTGGTCAGGCGCTGACGAACCTCGTCAAAAACGGCGTCGAAGCCATCGGCGGGCAGGCAGGGGGCGAGGAGGCGGGTGGCGACGTGACGCTGACCATCGGCGAGAGCGAAAATCGCGTTCGCATCGACATCGCCGACAGCGGGATCGGCCTTCCGCCCGAACGCGATCGGCTCGTAGAACCGTACATGACCACGCGGACGCGTGGTACCGGTCTCGGCCTCGCCATCGTCAGCAAGATCGTCGAGGAGCATTTCGGGACGATGAGCTTCGCCGACCGCGACGGCGGCGGGACGATCGTCCGCCTCGAATTCGATCCGGCGCTGCTAGCGCCGCTCGCCCAGCCCGGCGGCGCGCCGGCTGAGCCCTTTCATATGGCGCGCGGTTGATGGCGCTCGACATCCTTGTCGTCGACGACGAACGCGACATCCGCGAACTCGTCGCGGGCGTGCTCGAGGACGAGGGTTATGCGCCGCGCGTCGCGGCGGACAGCGACGCGGCGCTTGCCGCGATCGCCGAACGCCGTCCGAGTCTCGTGTTGCTCGACGTCTGGCTCCAGGGTTCGCGCCTTGACGGTCTCGACCTGCTCGACGTCATCAAGGCGAAGGATCCGTCGCTTCCCGTCCTCGTCATTTCGGGGCATGGCAACATCGACACCGCGGTCGCGGCGATCCGGCGCGGCGCCGCCGACTTCATCGAAAAGCCGTTCGAGGCGGAGCGACTGCTGCTACTCGTCGCGCGCGCGACCGAAACCGACAGGCTGCGCCGCGAGAACGAATCGCTGAAACTGCGCGGCGGCGGCGACGAGGAGCTGACCGGCGCGTCGAGTGCGATCAACAGCGTGCGTGCGACGCTCAAGCGCGTCGCCGCCACTGGGAGCCGTGTGCTGATCACTGGCCCGGCGGGGGTCGGCAAGGAAGTCGCCGCGCGCCTTCTTCACAACTGGTCGAGCCGCATCGACGCGCCGTTCGTCGTCGTCAGCGCGGCACGCATGGAGCCCGAGCGCGTCGAGGAGGAATTGTTCGGCGTCGAGGAGGGTGGCGAACTCGTGCGCCCCGGTCTGCTCGAACGCGCGCACGGCGGCACGCTCTTCCTCGACGAGATCGCCGACATGCCGTTGACGACGCAGGGCAAGATCCTGCGCGTCCTGACAGAGCAGAGCTTCGCGCGCGTCGGCGGCACGCGCACGGTGCGCGTCGATGTGCGCGTCGTCTCGGCGACCGCACGCGCTCTCGCCGACGAGATCGCGGCAAAA
>JACDGO010000007.1 GCA_013821585.1 Sphingomonadaceae bacterium | reverse complement strand
AGGGGGAGGAACTGCCGAACTGGCTCGAATGGCTGCCCGACATGCCGTTCGACCAGATCGCTCGACACTCGATGGATTTCTGGCTGCAGGCCGAGGATCTGCCGCACCCGGAAAACCGGGTCTACTATAAGGACGGCAAAGTTCATCTCGACCTAGTCGAGACGAACCCGCAAGCCCTCGTGCACCTCCAGCGCAAGCTGAAGGATGTGCTGTCGAAGATAGGCTGGCCAGCGGTTTTGCTCCAGCGCTCGCTGTACCTCGGCAAAGATATTCCGCTCTCAGGCACCGCCCACCAGGCGGGCACTTGCCGCTTCGGCACCGATCCGGCCAGTTCGGTGCTCAACCTCGATTGCCGCGCCCACGAGATCGACAATCTCTATGTCACAGACGCGAGCTTCTTCCCCTCGATCGGCGCTGTGAATCCGACGCTCACTATTATCGCCAATGCGCTTCGCGTGGCTGACGTCATCAAGGACCGGCTGTGACGACGGCGGCGATCGTTGCTCTCGTCGTCCGTTACGGACTGGTGCTGCTGTTCCTGCCGTTCAGCGCCCTCGACAAGATTTTCAGTTTCGATCACGCAGTCGGGCAGGCGCAGCAGATCTTCCAACGGCGCGCGCTCGCCGTTACCGTTATCCTGATCGGGATCGCAATCGAGATTTTTTGCACCCTGGGCGTTGTCGCCGGCGTCGCCGATCGTGCCTCGGCTCTCGTCATCGCTGGCTACTGTATAATCACCGCCGTTCTCTTCAAGCAATTCTGGGCGCAAGGCGATTTCTGGTCCGATCCCAACGGCAAGGGCCGCACCCTGTTGTGGGATTTCCTTAAAAATCTATCGCTCGGCGCGGGTTTCCTGCTGATCATCGTCAACACCGATGGATCGGGTCTCAAGCCTTTTCTCGACGCGCCCCTCGCCTCCAGCCATCCTTACAGGAGCATTCCATGAGCGACGATCCCGGGCCGAAGCCCTTAGTTCCCTACTCGCATCTCTACGTCGATAAAGACGGCGTCAGCCGGATGAAACAGTGTGCGCTGGTCGACTATGAGCTTAAGAGCGTCGGCCCCGCCGATCCGCAATGGAACAATAAAATGGAGCGCGGTGAGGCGACAGTTGTCTTTACCGTCCAGCCGGTTGGATGGATTGGCGACTGGCACGAGAATCCCGCGCCGCAATGGATCATCGTGCTTTCAGGTCGCTGGTGGATCGAGAGCATGGATGGCAGCCGAATCGAGCAGGGGCCCGGCGACTTCTCGTTTGGCGAGGATCAGGGCTGTACCGAGACGGACCGCAAGAAGGGACACCGCTCGGGCACTATCGGCGACGAACCTTGCTGCCTGATGACGGTTCAGCTCCATGTCGATCCGCAGCGCGAACCATGCCACCTGCAGTGACGCTGCGCGCGATTGTCGGCTTCCGGATTGTAACCGCCAATCTCGATAGGCTGATTGCTTTCTACCGCGCGATCGGCTTTTCGGTCGGCGCGAGAGAGCTGATCGCGGCAGAGGAAATGCAGCTGCTGGGGCTCGCCGGAGCAGGCGAGCGGCAGGCGCTGAGCATGGGCGAGAGCCGCCTAGATCTAGACTGCTTCGCGGAGCCGGGTTGCCCCTATCCCCCCGACGCCAACGCCGCCGATCTAATTTTCCAGCACCTAGCGCTGGTGACCGACAATGTTCGATCGGCATTGCGCCGCGCGGCCATCGCCGGCGCAACACCAATTAGTCGAGATGGCCCGATCGAGCTGCCGCAATCGGCGGGCGGCGTAACCGCAGTCAAGTTCCGCGATCCCGATGGGCACCCGCTCGAGTTCCTGCAATTTCCCGCCGGCTCCAATCCTACATGGCCGGGCAGGGGCATGATGGGGATCGATCACAGCGCGATCTCGGTATCGAACATCGCCGACAGCCACCGCTTCTACGTCGATCACGCGCTGAGCGAAGCCAAGACATCGCTCAACTACGGTCCGACCCAAGTCGCGCTCGATGGCCTCGATGACGTAAAGGTCGATGTCGTGCCAATGAACCCGCCAACCATGCCGCCGCATGTCGAGTTGCTTGGATATCGAACGCCGGTCGGCCGCCCGCACGCCCCGCTCGCAGCCAACGACCTCGCCGCAACACGCATCGTCTGGCGCGCGGGGACGGAGGCGCTTCTCCGCGATCCCGATGGGCATTTGCACCAGCTTATGCGCTCAGGTCGATCGCCAGCAGGTAGTTCGTCGCCGCTATGAACAGCCGCCGCCCGTCCGTGCCACCGAACGTGCAATTGGACGCTACCGACGGTGTCGGGATAAAACCCAGCTTTACCCGATCCGCTGCCCATATGTGCACGCCGTCCGCCGCAGTGGTCCACACCCAGCCGCGCGCATCGACGGCGAAGCCGTCGGGATAGCCGTGATCGGTGTGGCAGAAGAACCGTCGGTTGGAGAGCGCGCCGTCCTCCGCGACGTCGAACACGATGATTTCGTGCTTCGTCCCGGCTTTGTGGCGCGGCACCTCGCCCAGCGACAGCGACGTGTCAGATACGTAAAGCATTCTGCCATCGGCTGAAAACGCGAGGCCGTTGGGCTGCTCGAAATCGGCCATTCGAGCGAGATCGCCGCTCGCCGGATCGAAGCGATAGACACTGCGGTGGTCGACCTCGGGCTCCGCCAGTGCGCCCTGGTTGGGCATGATGATCCCGAAGGTTGGATCGGTAAACCAGATCATCCCGTTGGGCGCGACCGCCACGTCATTGGGAGAATTGATCCGCTTGCCGCGATAATGCGTCACGATCGGCTCAGGCGCGGTATCGTAATCGCCGCCACGACTGATACAGCGTCGACCGTGCTCGCAGTGGACAAGAGTACCGCTCGCTTCGACCGCGTTGCCGTTCATGAACCAGGTGCCGTCGATAACCACCTCTACATGTCCGTCGAGATACCAGCCCAGCAGCCGACGATTTGGCACGTCCGACCACACCAGCCGCTCATGCGTCGGCTGCCATGCCGGGCCTTCGCCGTGGATCGTTCCCTTGTACAGCTCGAGCAATGGAGCCTCGGGAGATGTAATAGCAGCGAGCCGATCGTCGTCGATCTGGATGCCGCGATATCCCTCGATAGGTTCAGCGCTGCCAGGGCAACGAAGTAAGCGACTCGGCCACAGGCCCCTCGCTGATGACATGCCCTCAATCCCTTCGCTGTATCCTGATTGCAACGATGAAGTTTTCAAAGATATCCACCGTCGATTCCTATTTGATTAGAGAGGCCACGCGAAGTTGCCCGCACATGATGGATGAACATGCTTTGTTCACCTTCGCTGCTCAGAATCTTTGTTCTCTGCGGTCCAACCGCTCATGATGATGACGGCGCGGCTCACGAGGTCGGCGAGACTAGGGTTCCGCGGCGCTGATTTCCTTGTTTATGACTTTGACGAGGGCTGCACCTTCTACGTCTCGACGGACGGCAAGGACGAGTGGAGATACAGATGCAGACCACGGAGGATAGGACGCGTTTTTGCAAGGCATCGCGTATATTTGGCATGTCCGGCGTGCTGCGCAGCGTGGCTTCAGGCGAAGCGGAGCTGCGCCGCATCAGCCTGCGACTATTGCCAGCCAGGCCGGCGCGACGGCGGCTGGGATCTAATGGACGACCCAGTGAACGCGAAAGTGCGGGCCTGCTCGGATCGCTATGCGCGCTCAAGAGAGATGTGCATGGATTGCCTTCGAGGCGCCGGCCTAGAATCGGAATGCCGAACGCCCCGTGGCAAGCCCGACATGGGCGGTTTCGTCGACAATTATATGGCTCAGCCGCGCAGTCTCGATGGGCCTGTGAGCCCGTCAAAGTCCTCCCTGCCCGGATAGAGCCCGCCCAGCAGATTGTCGAACGAACGGTTCTCCAAAATGATAATTACAAGGTGCTCAATTTGCGTCGGCAAGCTGGGATTCCTCCGTAGTCGACTGGGTATCGGATAGTCTGATAGCGCCGAGATCGGTCCTGCGCTCGAGACCAGTAGCGAAGGTGGAACTCCGACGTGTGGAGGTCTGGGAAGCGGAATAGTTAACTTGACGCGCAGCATTACGCTCTTGAATCGTTGGACTCTAATGGATTTGTTCAGGCGTCGCGCGCTGCCGAGGCGGCGACTTATCCAACGGATATTGCCCTTGCATTTGGGCAAACTGCGAAGGCGATATTCCCGGAAGTGCTTTCAAAAAGGCGACGAGGTTCCAAATCTGGTCCTTGGAGCGGGTTTCGCCCCAGGATGGCATGGCGCTCATTTTGATGCCCTTCTCCAGAATGTAGTCGAGTTGCGACGAGGTCCACTCGTTGCCGCTTTCCAGTAGGAACGGTGGGGTCGGCTCGAGTCCCTTTACCCAATCGGCGCGAGATACCCCGGGTCCACCATGACACATCATGCAGTCGGCCTGATATTGTCTGAACCCGGAAATCACCCGCTCTTGGGTGAAAGAAGGCACGAATTCGCCCCCCGCACGCAGCTTGACCGATCGCTTGAACGTCTTGTGCAGCGCCCAGCTAACGATCTTGTTGTGGGGCTGAGACGCGGCGATATCATAAAGCCCAAACTCGACAACCGCGAGCGCGCAAAGTCCAGCAAGCAGACCGGCCGCTGCACCGCCGGCAACGAACGCCAACACGGTGCGCTTATTGCGCGCCCAAAATCGAGCTGCGCGACCTTTCCACCGCGCCTCCATCTTCATTCCAGCCCATAAAGATAGGCGACGATGTCGTGCGCCTGCTGGTCGGTCAGACCGGCGTCGGGCATCGCGTTGCCTGGCGCGAACTGTTGGGGGTGCTGAATCCAGTGGGTCAGATTATCGCGCGTATTAGGAAGGTAACCGGCGATGATCGTCCGCTTGGAAAAATGGATCAACGGCGGCCCAACGAGCCCATTAGCGTGCATGATGCCGGGAATCTGGTGACATGATCCGCAGCCCGAGCGACTGATCCAGATCGCACCCGCCTCGCGATCGCTAATCTTGCCGGAACGCTCTGGCTTGGGGGCGCTGGGCGCGCACCCCCCTAACAGCAAGGCCGGGCATGCCACGACAGCCCAGACGATGCACGCCACGAGCCATGATCGTGATCCGTTCATCGCAAACTCCAACAGAGTGGGATCAGGATCGGTTCAAGAAGATTGAACACGATCGCGATTGAAAAGGTACCGGCCGTCAACATGCTCGCGAGCGCCAAAAAGCGCGTTCGCCCTTCGCCGAGTGTCAAATGCGAATGTTGGCTATCCTTGTTTTCAAGACGCACCCGCCGCCAATGGCGCCATGACATCAATCCAGATGCAATCGCCACGATCAGACAGGCGATCTGCAACACAATCAGGAGCGTTGCTTCACCGCTGAACCCAACTTGCGAAGTCGAGCCCTGCGTCAGCGGGCATGCATTGCTGCTGATACCGAAGCCAACCAGCATCTCCAGCGTCCAGGCGACGGGAGGGATGGCGAGCCCCGCCAATAGCCAGGGTACCGACACTCTGTCGCGATGTGGCGCTGGGTGGCCGATCTGCGTGGGTAACTGGGTCATGATGCGACCACGTATGGTGCTAGGAAAAAGGTCGAGAAGACAAATATCCAGACCACGTCGACGAAATGCCAGTAAACGCCGCTGATCGTTACGTGCATGTGGCGGCGTTCGGTGAAATAACCGGCGAGGGACCAGCCAAGCACGACCATTAGAACCGCAATACCCACGATGACGTGCAAAAGATGGAAGCCTGTAATCGTGAAATAAAAGGACCCATAGGCTCGGCTCGAAAGCGAAAAGCCTTTGCTGTGCCAGTCAAGGAGTTCGAGCGCGATAAAGGCGAGGCCCAACAAAATCGTCACGACGAGACCAACTAGATGCTGGCTGCGATTGCCTCTTTTCATGCCTCGCTCGCTCCACCAGATAGTGCCGCTGGATGCGAACAGAACGACAGTTCCCGGCAGGCCGTATTTGAAAGATGGGTGGAGCGTCGGCAACCAATCCGAGTTATTCTGCACGCCGAAGTAAGCGTAACTGAACAAAAGATAGGCGAACAGCGACCCTTCGGTTGCAATCAAACAGAGCATGCCGAACCAGGCTGTGGAATTACGTCCGGCGGATCCGACCGGCAATGGCGCGTCTGTAACGATCGCATCATCCATTTACCTTCTCCAGTCCGGCATGAACACGACGCGGCCAGAACCAGTCGATCAGCGAGATGACGATCGCGGCGATTCCGATCGCGACGAGCCACCACTGCCGCAACAGGGCGCCGCTGAACACGAGCGTCATCCCGACCGTGACGCTGAAAGGGGCTAGGCTATCACCCGGCATCTCGAGGATAAGGTTCGGTTCGCCATCGAGCGGCGATGTCGCAATCGTTTCCTTGCCCTGATCTAACAGCAGCCCGCGCTCGATGCTGCTCCGCTCATCGGACTCGTTCATCGCTTCTTCCCACAACGGGTGTCGGCTAGCAACGATCGGGATAACCTTAAAATTATAGACCGGCGGCGGTGACGATATAGCCCATTCAAGCGTGCCAGCCCCCCAAGGATTGGGACCGGCCACCTTCCCGCGTTTGAGTGATACGACGACGTTGATCAGAAACAGCAACACGCCAACCGCGAACATCGCCGAGCCCAAAGATACGACAAGATTCTGGCCTGACCATCCCATATCTACAGGATACGTATAGATTCGCCGCGGCATGCCAAGCAGTCCCAGGGTGTGCATCGGAAGGAATGCGACATTGAAACCGATAAACATCACCCAGAAGTTCCATTTGCCGAGCCGTTCATTGAGCAGGCGTCCGGTCATCTTCGGAAACCAGTAATAAACTCCTCCGATTACGGGGAAAAGATTGATGCCTATCAGCGTGTAATGAAGATGCGCGACCACAAAATAGGTGTCTGTCAGTTGCCAGTCGGATGCTGCAGCAGCCGTCACTACACCGGAAACGCCGCCGATCACGAACAAGACGATCATGCTCGCGAAATACAGAAAAGCGGTAGTAACGACCGGTCGCCCCGTCCAAATTGTAGCTGTCCAACACATGACTGCCACGGCGCTCGGTATGGTGATGATTAGCGATGCGTCGCTGAAGAAGGACAGTGAAAGATTGGGCAGCCCGGTTGCGAACATGTGGTGGACCCAGACGCCGAAGCCGAACGCCATCGTGCTGACGGTGGCGAGCACGACCAGCGTGTAACCGACGAGCGGGCGTCTGCAGAAGGTGGGCAAGCCATCCGAGACCATCCCCATCGCCGGCAGGACGATCGCATAGACCCAGGGATGCGCGAACATCCAAAACAGATGCTGCCAGAGAAGCGGCTGGCCCTGTCTGGCGTCAAAGAAATGCGTCCCGAACTGCCGATCCATCCACAGCATGAAGAAGGCGAGGCTGACGCTGGGTACCGCCATGATATTGGCGGCCGAGGCAGTGAGCGTACCCCACAGCAGAACCGGCACACGGTTGAGCGACATGCCGGGCGCGCGGTTGCGGAGAAACGTGACGATGAAGTTTGCAGCGCCCACTGTTGTCGAGATACCGAGCAGAATCATGCCCAGCGCATATACGTCCATATTGAGGCCAGGACTGTAATCCCTGAGCGCGTAAGGGACATAATTGAACCAGCCGTCGCTCGGTCCGTGTCCGGTCACGAACCCGGCATAGATGAACAGTCCGGCCGCGAGATAAACCCAGTAGGACAACGCGTTCAGCCGCGGAAAGGCCATATCGCGCGATCCGAGCAGCAAGGGCCAAAGATAGTTGCTAAAGCCCGTGAGAACGGGAGACGCATAAAGAAAGATCATGCTGATCCCGTGCATCGAGAATAGCACGTTATATTCCTGAGGGGTCAGCACCGTCTCGCCGGGTCCGCCCAACTGGATGCGCATCACCAACGCCTCGAGACCGCCGAGCAGGAGAAAGGCGAAGGCGGTGATGATGTAACGGATGCCGATCTGCTTGTGATCGACGCTGCCTAGCCACCCCTTCCAGCCGGGCTCCGTCTCCCACATTTTCTCCAGTCGATTGCCGGGGAAGTCTCCCGCGATCTCGGCGATCTTCGGCGTGCGGGCGTCTTCCCATTCATCGGGCTTAGCAGTATTCATCGCTGCGCCTTCAGATAGGCGACCACCGCTTGAAGCTCGGGGCCGCTCAGATGGGTGGTCGGCATTAGCACGCCGGGTTTCTGCGCCTGAGGATCGGAGATCCAGCCGGCGAGATTGTTCGTGTTGTTCGTAAGAGTGACACCCGCGAGCGTCCGTCGGCTCATCAGATGCGTCAGATTGGGGCCGCGAAGGCCGTGGCCGCCCGGTCGATACCCGTAAGCCGCCGTCCCATCGATCGTATGGCACATCCCGCAATGCTGTACGAAGATCGCTTTCCCGTTCCCCGCCGATACGGGAGGGAGCAGTCCATTATAGGCAGCCGTCATCTTCACGGGCGCAGCCGCCGGCCCCGACGGAGTGTCCGTCGCTAGCCCTTCCTGATCGTGTCGCCATGCCGCGAATACTTCCGGCGGATCGGCGAACACCAAAAAGCCCATATTGGCGTGCTGCATGCCGCAATATTCGGTGCACTGACCACGATAGACGCCCGGTCGATCGGCTTGCAGCCACGTCACGTTTACCTGGCCCGGGATGGTATCAGTTTTGCCCGCCAATGCCGGCACCCAAAAAGAATGGATGACGTCCCCGCCCCGAAGCCTGACGAGCACCGGCTGGCCAACCGGAATATGGATCTCGTTCGCGGTTTCAAAAGCGCGCGTTCCGGCGCTCGCAGGATAATTGACCTGCCACCACCACTGTCTACCGGTGACCGTGATAGTCAGGGTCGGGGGGGTCGCGGGTCGATCGATCTTGGCAAGGACGAGCATCGACCAGAACAAGGCAACGATTAGCGCCACCAACGTCAAGGGCATACCGATATAAACCCAGGAAAGGCCTCTCTGACTGGGTTCTACCGAGGCTGTCGATAACGGTTCGCCGGTGGTTCGCTGGCGGCGGACGATCACTCCCAAGGTCACCGCCACGGTGAAGATGAGGATGACCACAACGGAAATGACGAGCAGAAACCAGGTCAATCCCACAACCGGCGCCGCATGCGGCCCGGCGCTGGTCAGATATTCAAGTGGCCAGCGCGCGCTCGTGGCGTCGTGAGGCGATGAAGGCGTCATGCTTCACCCAAGGCTCCAACAAGGCCGGAATGCGGTTCGCGGCGAAGCACGAGCGCCAGCGGCAAAATGATGGCGGCCAGGAAAATGAAGCTACCCGGAACCCACATCAAAGTCCCGCCCAGTTGCTGATCTTGCAATGGCGTGAAGCCCCATTCGAACGGAGTAACGAGATGCGGCCAATAGAGCGGAGCTCGCGCCCACGTAATGACCGCTCCGAGCAGTGCCATCTGCAACCCGGTCACGACTGTCGCTGCAACCGACATGCCCAATCGGTCGCGAGGCGCACGAAGCACCGTCCACCAGAAGAAAGCCGCAGTGCCCCAGGTGGTGATGTGCATTGCCCAATAAATAGCCGGGCTGACGAATGTCTCATCATAGGGTCCCGGCGAATGCCAAACCCATAGAGCGATCGCGAACGCGAGCGCGGCCCATAATTCCTGACCCGGTACGCGCCTGCAGTTTGCGGGCAACGAAAGCGCGACGAGCGGGGCGGCGACCAGCGTGAGAATCATGTGCTGACCAACCCGCGCGCCGAACAATGACACCGACAGGGCGCATAACGGCGATATTAGGGCCAATCCAGTCGTGGCCCAGCCAAGACCAAAGAGCCACGCTTCACGTCGTGATCCCGCGCGTGCCGTCCACAGGAAATATAGCGCTGCGATTCCCACCAAAGCCACGAGCAGCATTGGATCGAGATTCCAGCGCCCGGCCAGTGTCGCCGCGGTAGGGGGCGACCCACAATAGGGCATCACCGCAGTCGCATTTATGTCCATTACCTTACGCCCTTCTATGCGCGGAAACGGTGATCATACGTGCCCGTCGGTCGAAAAGGCACGGTTGCCAAACAAAGGCCTAAGAGTCCGTTTGAGAATGTGTTGAAGCGGTTGATCGGATGTGATTCAGGCTCGGGATGTGGACCCGAGCGAGCCGTGGCCGGATGGCTGATTTCGAACGACGTGCGAAGCGTTATCCGACCGATCTGACCGATGAGGAGTGGGCTTTTCATCGAGCCGTTTCTGCCGGGCGCGTCGAAGCGCGGTCGCAAGCCGACGACGGACCTTCGGGCAGTTCTCGACGCGCTGCGTTACCTGGCACGGACGGGCGGCGGCTGGCGGATGCTGCCGAACGACTTTCCGCCATGGCAGACGGTGTATTGGTGGTTCCGGCGGTTTGTGCGCCGGCTGTTGTTTCGCACCCTCCACGACGTCGCACTGATGCTCGACCGCGAGCGCGAGGCCCGCGAGCAGTCGCCGACGGCAGCCATCGTCGATAGCCAGTCGATCAAGGCCCCGGCCGCCCAAAAGCGCGGGTTCGACGCTGCCAAAAAGATCGTTGGGCGCAAGCGCCACATCGCGGTCGATACCGATGGCCGTCTGCTGATGGTCAACCTGACCACAGCCGACATCTCCGATAGCGCAGGGGCTCAGGAAATCGTCGCCGCCATCCGCCAGCGCTGGCCGTGGCTCAAGCATCTGTTCGCTGATGGTGCCTATGACCGGACGCGGCTTATGGATGCTGCCGCCTATCGCGACTTCATCCTCGAAATCGTCAGACGCACCGACAAGGAGGGCGGCTTCAAGGTGCTGCCCAAACGCTGGGTGGTCGAGCGAACGTTCGGCTGGATGACCCGATGCAAACGCCTCGTCCGCGACTACGAACAGCGCCTCGATGTCTCCGAAGCCATGATCCACGTCGCCCTCGGAAGCCTCCTGCTGCGCAGAATCGTTCATCCATGAACATTCTCAAACGGACTCTAAGCGCGCCTAATACGATATCAAAGACCTATGTCAGCCGCACAGCCTCGTCCTAAAACTCGTTCGTAGACCATCGCTGCTTCGTCATGATGTTCCTTCCACTTCACCGCAGCTCGCCACTTTCTCCGAAGCGGGTCCGGGCAGCGCAAGCCGGGGGCCTGATCACTCCCACAGCGCAGCTGCCGCACGCTCGATGTCACCTGGCGGGTGCCTATCATTGGATCTGGCGAACGGTAGCGCGCTTCAATTCACGATCGTTGCGAGAGTAATATAGCCAGATCGTCCCGTCGGTATCGATCACGGAAGCGGCAAACGAGATGTCGCGCGGCCCCGCGACATTTGCTGGCGGCGCGATCAATGGATCGTCGCTGCGCCCCGTAACGGTCCGCAGGTCAGGCGACAGAGCGACCCAGCCGATCCCCCAGTCAGCGTCCGTGTGAGCTCCGTTGTAAAACATCACTGGCCGCTCGGGATCGCTGCGCAGCAGCGGACCGGTCGAAAGATGCCAGCCGTCCCATTTGCCTGGGCGAGGTGAGAAGGGGTCCGGCTGCTCATGCCACGGCCCTGCAGGTCCCTCGCCATCGGTAAGGCTGATGAGCGAGTGGCCGTCGTGTGAATATTCGTACATCAGGTGCCAACTGTCCCCTCGGCGAAGCAGCGTCGCCTCCTTGCTGCTGTGCTCACTCTTGCTGTTCGGAAGGGCAATGCCGCGCTTCTCGAGCGATCGCATGTCGCTTCCGGTGGCGTAGAGCAGATGTCCGCGCTTGCCTTTGTCGACACCCGTATAAAAGATGACATAGCCATCGTCGGTCTGCACCACGGTGGGATCCTCGCAGCCCATGGCGTCGTCGCCATGCACGCCAGGCACAAGGAGTGGTGTATCGTTCATCCGGAAGGACAGTCCATCGCTGCCGCTGCGGCCGTGCCAGATCCGCCCGCTCTCTTCGTCCTTACCCTTGTCGGGCGGCACGGCGCGTACCAACACCATCAGCCCAGCATTGCCATCAACGCGCCACGCGAACGGACTCATCAGGTTCTTGGCGAGAAGATCGTACGGTCCGTCCAACGCGACGTCGTCGATCCGCTCGACCTCGAACCCCAGCGTCATGCGCCCTGACCGAGCTGGAGCGAAAGGCCGCCGTCGATCGTCACCGTGGACCCGGTGATGTACGCTGCCGCCGGCGAGGCAAGGAACACCGCGACGCCCGCGACCTCTTCCGGCTTGCCGGCGCGCCTGAGCGGAATGCTCTTCGTCAGCTTGTCGCGATATGATTTGTCGTGCAGCGCCTCGTCGTTCATCGGCGTCAAGATCATGCCGGGCGCGATGGCATTGACGGTTATGCCGTGCTCAGCAACCTCGAGTGATAGGGTCTTGGTAAGGTTGGTCTGGCCGCCCTTCGCTGAATCATAGTCCGCGCCGCCTGCCCGCATTACGCTCGAATGGATCGAGGTGATATTGATGATGGCCGCCAACTTGCCTGAACCCTTCAGGTTTTGCACAAAGCGGCGCGAGGTGAAGAAGCTGCCGGTGAGATCGGTGTCGATCAGCCTCTGCCATTGCTTCGTCGGCATCTCCGAGACCTTAACGCCGGACATGTTCTTACCCGCCGAGTTGATAAGGATGTCGGGGACGCCGATCGCCTTCCCGATTTTGTCAAACGCGCTCTCTACATCCTTCTCGACGCTGATATCGGCCTGAATGGACACCGCTTTGCGACCCAGCCCGGTCGCTATGGCAGCGCTAGCTTCGCCGGCCTGCTTATCTTTGAAATAGATCACTCCGACGTCGGCACCAGCGGCCGCAAGCGCTGCGACGCAGGCGGCGCCGATTCCGGACTCGCCGCCGGTGACGAATGCGATCCTGCCCTTCAGATTGAGATCGATCATGGGCTTCTCCGTTGCGGCGTGGCCGGAAAGACGGCTGTGTGACCTAGTTTCGAGCGAGAACGTCCTGCATTGCGTGTTGATCCGCTAGGGCCGACTCTGGACCAATAAATCTTTGCGTGTGCGAGGCGCCGCCTTGCTCTGCCTGTCTGCTGGCCGCGTCCGGGTTATCCCTGATCATCCGAGCCCGCCCAGGCTGCCGCCATTCCGCTGCGGCACCGGCGGATGACCTCTTCAAGGTCGCTATCGTAGAGAGAGTCCGCTACGTCTTGCGAGAAGATCTCCACCACCCAAGGTTTGTCGTACCCGGTGGCGCGCGTCGCCGCGATCAGGCGGCTCAAGGGAATATCTCCCTCCCCCGGTATGATCCTGTCGGCCAAGGAGCGCGGCGTGCGCCAGTCGCTTGCCTGTACGGTGAAGATGCGGTCGCCGGCCCGCGTGATCGCGGACTCGATCCCGGCATTCTGCCAGATGTTCCAATAGTCCAGGCAAAGCCCGACATGGTCACTGCCGGTCATCTCGATCACGTCAAGGGCCTGATCAACCGTCCAGATCGCACTCTCCACATTGACGGAGGTGGGATTGAGCGGCTCCAGCGCGAGTGTGACGCCATTGTCGGCGGCGACGCTCGCCAGCTCCTTGAGCGCCTCGCCGGCGACCTTCATCGCCTCGGCCATGTCGCCTTTCGGATGCGCGCCAGTGTTGGTGATGAAGGGCACGCCGGGTGCGAATTTGCCCAGCCGCTCGATCGATGCGCGCAGGCACGCCACTCTCTCGTCTAGCGGCTTCGGTTCAGGCGTCATCTTGCTGTTGAAGAATGTGCGGACCTTCGGCTGCACACCACTGATCCCCAACCCCGCTATCGTGATCGACTGCATTTGCTCAGCGAACCGCCGTTCATCTAGTTTGGCTTCGACCACCTCGATGGTGTCAACGCCGAGCTTCGCGTAGCGTTCGACATCCTCATCGAACGACCACGGCATCGTGGTGAACTCGCTGATTCCGAACATGAACGGGAGGTCGATCATCTAATAGATTCTCCTCTGTAGCTTGATGCACGAACGCCCCAGACAGATCCCGCAACGTCTCGCCGGGCCGATCGTTTCATACAATTCCGGAGGACGTGCACATGCAGATCGGTGTCGCGTTGGATGCCCATGCCACGATCGGCGAGTCGCCAACCTGGGTCGCAAACGAGGCTGCGCTCTATTGGATCGACGTCAAGGCGCCAGCGCTGCATCGCTACATTCCTGAGACTGAGGCTATCTCAAGCTGGCCGCTGACAAGCGACATAGGAGGATTCGCCCTGCTAGAGGGTGGTGGCGCGCTGGTTGCGCTCCGCGAGGGGCTTCACCGGCTCGATCTGGAGAACGGCGGACTGACCCTGCTCGCACCTCCGCCGTTCGATCCGGCGCTGTTCCGTTTCAACGAGGCGGCATGCGATACGCAGGGCCGATTCTGGGTAGGCGTGATGTTCGATCCACTAGACGGCGATCCGCCCGCACAGGCCGGTTGCTTGCACAGCTTCACGCAAGCCGGCGGGCTGCGGCCCGAGCCTGACGCCGCCGAGCTGCACAATGGCATGGCATGGAGCGCGGACGGTCACACCTTCTATCTCTCGCACAGCAATGCGCTCGAAATCTTCGCATTCGATTATGAGGTTGCGAGCGGCACCCTGTCGAACCGGCGCCTGTTCGCGACTATCGGGGAGGGTCTGGGCATCCCCGACGGGGCCGCGATCGACACGGACGGAGGCTATTGGTGCGCGCTCCATGGGGGCGGCAGGCTTCGCCGCTTCCGCGCTGACGGATCGGTCGACCGAGATATCCATCTACCGGTCAGCCAGCCAACGATGTGTGCGTTCGCCGGCAGGAATCTCGACACATTGTTTGTGACCAGCGCGTCCGACAAGATGAGCGAAGCCGAAAAGCACCGCGAGCCGCTTGCCGGAGCGCTGTTCAGGCTAAAGCCTGGTGAGCAGGGCATCGAGCGGTCACTGATGGCGCAATAGGCGCGCTATCAGGGGCGCCGGCACCCCCAATCACATTGGCGTTACCACGCTCGCTCGATCTGTTCGCGATCGCCGAGCGGCCTCCGTCACGTAGTCGATCGCCGCCGATAGCGAGACAACCCACTCGAGGGATTGATGCTGATCGGCGTCTACGTCCCGGTCGCGCTCGCCTTCTTCATGGCCCGTTTGGCTGAGCGCCCGGGGGTCGCCGGCCTGCCACCCTTCGCATCTGCTGGACGGATGATCAACCGGACGCCGCGATTGCTATGCAGCCACTCCCACGCCCAGTTCACATAAACGAGAATACGGCTGCGGAAATCAACAAGCAGCGCGAGGTGGATCAGCGCCCAGCTGAGCCACGCGACGAACCCCGTCAGGTGCACGTCGCCAAACGTCGCCACCGCGCGCGAGCGGCCGATGACCGCCAACGTCCCCCAGTCGCGATAGCGGAACGTTGACGACTCGGTCTTGCCTGCGATCCTAGCGTTCAGCAGTTCTGCGACTAAGCGCCCCTGCTGCTTGGCGACCGCGGCGAGGCCTGGCAGCGGCTTGCGGTCCTTCCCCTTGAACGTTGCCGTATCGCCAAGGACGAAGATGTCTGGCTTGCTGGGCACCGAGCAGTTTGCCGCCACGGGAACGCCGCAGTGCTTACTTGCCTCGACACCCAGCCATTCCGCCGCTGGGCGCGCCTTCGTGCCTGCGCACCACAGCACGGTCGCAGTAACGATCGTCTCCCCTCCAACCTTCACGCAACCGGCCGTGATCTCCTTCACGTCATCGCCCAGCCGGACGTCGACGCCGAGCGACCTGAGCGTTTTGAGGGCGAAGGCGGATTGCGCCTCGGTGAAGCCCGTCAGCAATCGGCTTGCACCTTCGCACAGGATGATCCGCGTTACATCCGGCCTCAGCGAGGCGAAATCCCTCGGAAGTATGGAGCGGGAGAATTCGGCAATCGTTCCTGCTAGCTCGACACCGGTCGGACCGCCGCCGACGATCACGAAGGTCAAGAGCTTGGCGATAGCAGTGTCGTCGTCCGACCGCGTCGCCGCCTCGAAGCGTCCCAGCAAGTGCGTGCGGATCGCAAGCGCATCCTCGAGGGACTTCAGGACGAAAACATGCGGCTGCCACTCGTCGTGACCGAAAAAGCCGTAGGCGGAGCCGGTTGCCAGGATTAGATAATCGTATGCCTCGTAGCTTCCGTCGGCGAGCACCACAGCCGATCCTTCCACGTCCACACCCGTCACATCCGCCATTACGACACGAACGTCCTTGCCACGAAGCAGCGTCCGGTTCGCGGTCGCGATGTCCGACGGAGAGAGCGCGGCGGTCGCGACTTGGTAGAGGGCGGCTGGAAGAGATGATGGTTGGCGCGGTCGATCAGCACGATGTCCGCTTGGTGGGAGTCGAGCGCCTTGGCTGCCGTCATGCCCCCGAAGCCAGCACCGACGATCACGATGCGCGGCTGGCCATTGGTGCAGCGATCTGGATGCTGTGTCTCCATAGCTTGGATCCTACCTAAGATTGTCCGCTGGATTCCGATGAGGTGCCCGTGTCAGCACGAGATAACGTCGGTTGTTTTTAAAACGAAGGCTTTGGCGAACGCCCGATCGGAGTATCGGTTCGTGGAGCTTTGCGAATATGTCGGCGCGCGACACGCGTTTGAGGCGCAAGGCCTCATCGCCCGTCCGCGCTGAGCATCCGCCCGGACGTGTCGTAGGCGTAGGTCGTCGTCAGCGACGTTCCGCCCGCGGCATCGACCTGCGTCTCGGTCAGCGGCAGCGGCGACAAGCCGAAGTACGTATACTCCGTCCTGATCTCGGCGCTCGTGCCGCAGGTCGTGCCGAGCCCGCACACCCGCACGACGCTCGGCGCGGTGAACGATCCGCCATAGCTCAGATATTTGACGCGGCGCACGCCGCTCGCGTCGGCGGGGTCGGTCTGCTGGGTCAGCCGGCCCGCGCTGTCATAGGCGTAATCGGTCACGCGGCCGAGGCCGTCGGTGTGGGACGCGAACCAGCGAGCTCGCCGAGTCCGCGCCAGAAGCGGCGGCCGCCTTGGGCGCCCAACGCCGTGAGCGCATCTTCCCAGAGCGCGTTCATCGGTGGCAGATATCGCATTTGTCGAGCCGCTGCGGATCGAGATGGAAACGCTTGACCGCGGCGAGCGCAAAACGTCGGCGGGTCGCTTCGTCCCAGTCGAGCGGCATCATCCGTGTGACCTGATCCGCAGGGCCGAGCCGCCCCGCCGGATCGCGGTGGCAATCGAGGCAAAAACGCATTTCGAAGGGCTGCGCGCGCGCGCGAGCAAGGGCATCGTATCGATGCGGCGATGGCATTCGACGCAAGCGACGCCGCGATCGACGTGAATCGAATGATTGAAGAATACGAAGTCGGGCAGCTTGGAAACGCGGTTCCACACCAGCGGCGTATTCTCCGCGAGACTTCGCCGGACCGGCGCCAGCATCGGCGAACCGGTCCAGATCTGTGAATGGCAAGTCATACAGACATTTGTGGAAGGAAAGCCCGAATGGGCGCTCGTCTCGACGGTCGCGTGACAAAAGCGGCAATCGATCCCGAGGCCCGCGACATGATGCTTATGGCTGAAGGGGACCGGCTCGCGAACGATCCAACCTACTTCGCTCTGATAGCTCGATCGCGCGGCCAGCGGCCCCACCAGAATGATCGCGACAAACCCAAGCACCGCCGCGACCATCGCGAGTCGCGCGAAGGTATCGGCCGAAGGCTTGAAAATCTGCGCCATCAGCCAGTCAAAGGTAATGGCAATCGGAGCGCCGAAGCGGCGCGAGGGCCGCGGCGGGAGCAGGACGATGAGATGGCGGGGACAATCGGCTCATCTCAATCCCAGCATGATCTCGCGCGATCACTTCACGCGGGCGTCATCAACCCCTCCCCATCAGGAACATTTCGCCGCGCGAGAACATTGACAAGCGAATTCTCCGACGACGCGCGCGCCGATGCAACGGCGTCCGGCTCACGCGACTGGGGGGCAAGCGTGCCGATGTGCCGCCTTCAGGCGTTCGCGCCCGCGCCGAACGTGTCGCACTGCGCGGGATCGCCCGAATCCAGCCCTTTCTTCAGCCAGAACTGACGTTGCGCCGAGGTGCCGTGGGTGAAGCTTTCGGGCACGACGACGCCCTGGCTCTCACGCTGGAGCGTGTCGTCGCCGATCGCTTGGGCGGCGCGCATCCCTTCCTCAAGGTCGCCGGCCTCCATGCGGTCGCGGTTCCGCGCTGCCCAGACGCCGGCGTAGCAATCGGCCTGGAGCTCGAGCTTGACCGAGAGCGCGTTGCCCTCGACGCGGCTCGCGTTCGCTTGCGCCTCGCGAACCTTGTCGGCGGTGCCGGTCAGGTTCTGGATATGATGGCCGACCTCGTGCGCGACGACATAGTCCTGCGCGAAATCGCCCGCCGCGCCGAAGCGGTTCTGAAGCTCCTTGTAGAAATCGACGTCGAGATAGACCTTGCCGTCGGTGGGGCAATAGAACGGCCCCATCGCCGACTGCGCGACACCGCAGCCCGACTGGCCCTCCTGCGAATAGAAGGACAGTTTGGGCGGCGTGTAGCCCTGGATCAGCTTGGGCCAGGTCTGGTTGAGGCTGGCGAGCATATGGCAAGACTGGAGCTTCAGCGGGTCCGAATTGCAGATTTCTGCCGCGGTCGTCCCGCCCGAACCCGCGCCCGGCGCGACCTGCGCGGTCGGTGCGCCGCCGACAGACGACAGCATTGAGCCGATGTTTCCGAGTCCGCCGAAAACCAGCAACGCGATGCCAAGCACGACCACGCCGCCGCAGCCGAAACGACTGAACACGAACGGCAGAAGCGCGAAACCGATGCCGCCGCCCCCGCCGAAGCCTCCGCCTCCGCCG
>JACDGO010000006.1:9827-18686 GCA_013821585.1 Sphingomonadaceae bacterium | reverse complement strand
CCTTGTGACTGGAGAGACGAGCGCGATCCGCGAGAGCGGAGCTGCGAGCGGGGTCGGCGTGTTGGGGACCTATGCTTACGACGACCTTGGCCGGCGCATGTCGCTGACGCGCGGCAACGGGACGGCCACGAGCTACGGCTACGACCCAGTTTCGCGGCTCACGAGTCTCGCGCACGACATGAGCGGCACGACATACGACGTGGCGACGACGTACGGCTATAACGCGGCGGGACAAATCGCGTCTTCCACGCGCAGCAACGACGCTTATGCGTGGAGCGGCCACTATAATCGCGACGTGAGCGAGGCGCCGAACGGGCTTAACCAGCTCGTGACGCAAGGGGCGGCTGCGCTGACTTATGACGGGCGCGGCAACGTCGTCGGAGCGAACGGCGACAGCTATTATTATACGAGCGAGAACCGGCTGTCGGAGACGCAATCGGGCAAGTCGCTGTTCTACGACCCGCTCGACCGGCTGTTCGACTATAACGAGTCCGCGGCGGGCGGGACGGACACGCGGTTCGACAATGTTGGCGCCGACATTATCACCGAGCTGAGCACAGCGGGCGCGCCGCAGCGCCGCTATGTGCATGGTCCCGGAACCGATGAGGTGCTCACCTGGTACGAAGGAAGCGGCACAACCGACAAGCGCTGGCTGTATCAGGATGAACGCGGCTCGACGGCGGCCATCGCTGACGCGAGCGGCACCGTCACCAACGTCCTTAGCTACGATGACTACGGAATCCCAGCGGCAGCCAACGTCGGCCGGTTCCAATATACTGGGCAGGCGCTGCTCCCCAAGCTGGGTATGAACTTTTACAAAGCCCGTATCTACTCGCCCACCCTCGGCCGGTTCATGCAGACCGACCCCATCGGATACGCCGGTGGGCCCAACTGGTATAATTACGTCGGGTCAGATCCCGTCAATGCGACCGACCCGAGCGGGTTGGCGCTTGTAGAAAACAAAAACAGCACTACTCTGCCTGTTTGTCCCGAGCCGATGGGCTGTGACATCATCGTCAACGCTCCGAGATATGTGTGCGAAGCCTGTAAGAGTGCCCCGTCCGCGTTTTCCGCAGCCTTCAGCTTCGGTTGGGGTGCGGGGCCAGGCGGTGATGTCAGCGCATTCATGGCCAGAACGAATCCCGTTGCCCCGCAAAAGCAAAGCGAGACATGTAAACGACCCGATGGCGGCAATAGTCCTGACACATACAGAGGTATGACTGCCGCGGGATTAATTGAAAACACCCTCTCGGTCGGTGCCGACTGGGCGGGCAACATCGCTCTGGCGGGTGCAGTATTTGGTCAGCCTGAAATTGCCGGCCCCGCTGGTGCAATATCACTCGCCCTTTCAGGGGGTAAGGCATACATGCAGTATAGCCGTGGCGATGTGGCCGGCATGCGAACAACCATCGGGTCTTCCTTAATTGGAGTCGTTGGCGGACAGGCAAATCGGGTCGTCAAAATCGGGGGTGCCGGTCAAGCGGCATTTAACGCGAAGATTGCGGCCGCCGTGGGGGACGCCGGGTCACGTGGCGTTACGGCAGCGGTTAACTGCAAATGAATAAGGTGCCACATGACTGATATTTTCTTGGCTATCGCGATCGCATCCTTATCAATTGTGATTGATTGGCTGATATGCGGCCGTATTTCGGCGTACTATGCACCTAGGACTTATACGTACCGAGTAAACTTCATCAGGCTCCTAGCTTTGACTTTTTGTCTCGAGTATGGATATTGGTCCGTCGAATTGACCAAAGCTACTGATGATAGGCCGATGTGGAGCGTTCTGCCAGTCTTGATAGGCATAACGTTATATTTTTGGTTGGTTGTCCGGCAGGTAAAATTGGGCTTGACCGATCCGGTAGAAAACGATCGATACGGCTCATAAGTTCTTAGGGTTCTGTCTGATGGGGTGGGGTGGACGCCCCCCGACGGCATTGATGTGCCAAGGTAGGTGTGTTGAGCACCTATGATGGAGGCGTCCGTGAGTGAAGTTAGCACGATTGGTCTGGATATCGCCAAGGCCGTTTTTCAAGCGCACGGCGCTGATGCCGCAGGGCGTCAGCTGTTCAGCCGGCGGATCACGCGAGCGAAGCTGCTGGAGTTTTTCGCTGCGCAGCCGCGCTGCCTGGTTGCGATGGAGGCGTGCAGTGGAGCGTATCATTGGGCGCGCGAGCTTACGCAGATGGGTCATCAGGTCCGCTTGATCCCGCCAGCCTATGTGAAGCCGTTCGTGAAGCGGCAGAAGAACGATGCAGCGGATGCCGAAGCGATCTGCGAGGCCGCGCAACGACCCAACATGCGGTTCGTGGCGATCAAGAGCGAGGAGCAGCAGGCATCGGGATTGGTATTCCGGACCCGCGATCTGCTGGTGCGGCAGCGCACGCAGACGATCAATGCGATCCGTGGGCACATGGCCGAGTATGGCTGGGTCGCGCCCCGCGGTCCGGCGTGGGTCGCTCAGCTCGGAGACCTCATCGACGATGAGGTTGGTGCGTCGCTCCCGACGGCCGCGCGCGACATGTTCCGGGTGATGCTCGGCCTGCTCGATGAGCTCGATATCCGGGTCGCTGCTCTTGATAAGGAGATCGCCAAGCGTGCCCGTGAAGACGAGGTCGCGCGTCGGCTGATGACCATCCCGGGCATCGGTCCGATCGCAGCAACCGCTATCGCAGCACTCGCCCCGGCGATGGAGACGTTCAAGCGGGGGCGCGACTTTGCGGCCTGGCTCGGGCTCACGCCGAGACAGAAGTCGACGGGCGGCAAGACCAGGCTAGGTCGAACGTCGAAGATGGGCGAACGTACGCTGAGGCGGCTGCTGATCATTGGCGCCAGCGCGGTGGTTCAGCACGCCAGCCGGCGTGGCCCGCCCGAAGGCTCTTGGCTCGCCGGGATGCTCGCGCGCAAGCCGCGGATGCTGATCAGCGTGGCACAGGCGAACAAGACGGCACGGATCGTCTGGGCCGTGCTGGTGACGAAGCAGGATTACAGGGCTCCGGTGGTGTCAGGGTAAACCGACCACCACCAGAGGTCGTCGGAGGACGGCAAGCGAGCGAAGGACGGTATGGCGCAACAGCCGGCAAGATGGGACTGGAAAAAACCTGGATTTGGTCTCGTGCCTCGAGCACGTCTGTCTGATCTGGATCCTTACCTGGAAATCCAGTCCTACCTGATCCATCAACAGTTCACAGGCCGCTCCCCCTATCAGCACATATTGGCTATCATGCCCTTCGAAATGCGCGCGGAAACGATCGACACCGATCACCATCCAAATGGCTGCAAGAGTTGCTGCGCTGCCTGGGCCACGCGCTCGTCGGGGTCATGCCGCATGCTCAGATGCAGCGAAAGGCGATCCACGACCGGTTCTTGCGACAACACGCGCGGATCATAGCTCCAGGTTTGAAGTTCGGCTCGATCGTCACCATCGAAGTCGAACCCGACCTTTAACTCAAGGCTTTGTTGCAATCGCTTCCACCGCGCAGCGGGGATCGCGCGGTGCGGGAAGCGCGGCTCCGCCAACATTGTGTAATGGGCAAGTGCGCTCTCGCCCGCTCGGGGTGCGACATCATCGGGCAGATTTCCCCTCACGGTCCGAACCTTGCGCACTGGCGATTGCAACCGGCCTTCCACCGCTTGCCAAAGCTCCCTATCGCGGACGACGAATTGGAGGCGACGCTGGCGCCCGACATGGTGCGCCTTGGCAATCTGCAGCGCCTCGAGCTCATCCAAGGTGCGGCTCATGCTCATGATCGCCACCTGGAACCGTTCAGCCAGATGGGTCAGGTTCCCGTCATTGAGATCCTCGCCAAGGAGGCTCGCGAGGATCAGCACCTGAGTAGTCGGGCCAAATTGCGCGTTCGCAGTCGGAGCCCTGGTCGGTGTGCGCTCGCGCAGATCGAGCAGCGCCTCGGGAACGTAGAGCTGCGCACCCGGGGCCAAGAACCCAATCTGACGTTCCACCATCTGGCGACGAATGACGGTTGGCACATGCTCCAGGAGCAGCAGAACCAAACGGATACCGAGCTGCCGACGAAGCAGGTCGCGGTGCTTGATGAATTCGGTGGTGGCGCCGTGTCCTGGCGCCCGGATTGCCACGAGAAGCGCTGGCTCGCCATTGAGCTGACCTTGCCAGATTCGATAACGATCGTGGAGAAAATGCGCCAGACCGGCACCCGCGACGGGTTCCAGGCCCATACGTATCCCGAATGCATTTTGCACATAGGCCTCGGCTGCTTCGCCCAGAGCGTCTAACCCAGTTTCTGTTCGCTTAACTAACATCGCGGAGCTTATTTAACATCACTACTGTTAAAAAGCTACTGTGATGTTAGATGGAGACGTCCTGAAGGTATGACTATTGATTTCAGCGGAGCCGTCCTCGGGCCGGAACAGCCGCCCATCCCCCTGCGATGGCAATCTCGGCGGCTTGGGCGAATGGCGTGTCACGGCATCTTCGGGATTGTGTGACGGTCAGCCGGCCTGACGTTGCGGCGATGGACGCGACCGTGTTTATTACCGCTAAGCGAATTAGGTATTACCGGGGTTTAGCTAGGCCGTCACCAATCCTGTCAAACCACCACGACGTGTCAGCAGCAGCGTGAAGTCAGCGAGAACGCTCCCTTGCGTATGGCAGATGCCGCCGGACTGACTGGCGAAGCCAAAACGAAGCACGTGAACGCCAAGGTGCAGCCGGCGCTGTTCGAAGCCGCCGCACGCCGCGCGGGCAGCACATCCCGCCGTCGTTATCGAGGCGGCGCTCGCCGCGCTCGCCACCCAGGACGATCTCGGGTCTTGGCTCGCCCAACAATGGGGTGAGCTTGCCGACGTCGACCCCCAATTGCTTTCTCAGATCGAGTGGTGACTACGGGTGACTGCGGCAACCCTCGCTTATCGTGATCCTGCCACGCTCCCCCGACTCGGCGCCAGTCTGCTCAGCGTGCCGCTTCTGCTCGACACCAACGTCATCCTGAACGCCCTTACCGGTCGCGGACCGACGGCCCTCAAGACGCTGCTCGCTAATCTACCGCAAAGCTTCGTCTCGGCACCTGTGGTGGCCGAGCTGAGCTGGTCGCGCGGTCGCCTGGACCCCGCGCACCCAAATACTGCCAAAGTGGTCGGGCTCCTCGAGCAGGTTCTGCGGCAGGTCGACCCGACCAAGATCCTGAACCCAAATGCAGCTCAATGGCACACGGCCGGCGAGAGAGCGGGCGCGGTGGTGCGAGCAATCGCCGGCAAGATCCAGGCATTCAAGCAGCCGGCCGAGCGCCATGAGATGCTCCACGACGCCTTGACCTCGCTCGTGGCGAGTGACGCAGGCGTGTGCGTGGTCACCCAAGACCGCGATTTCGACCTTTTCGCGCAGCTCGATCCGAATCTCCATGTGCTTTTCTATGGCTGAAGACGACCGCCCATCGTCCGACGAGCGGCGGGAGGATGTAGCTCGATCGTTCCCCGTGCTGATCCAAGAAGCGCCAGTGCTCCCGGCGTTGCTGCCGACCTAAAGCGCGAACGAGGGATGTGGCAGTCATCCGGCGCGCAGCGAGTCCCTGTCGAATATGAACGCATTACGGCGTTCTGAAACCTTGCGATCGTTATCGGCAATAATCGCGCCGACGTAATCGGCAATGACTTTGATGCCGCCGTCACTGATCGCGACACGTTCGCAGCCCTCGCGCGCTGTGGCAAGCGTCTCAGGCAATTGGCGGATAAGATCGGATACGACTTCGATATCGGGATCGTAATATCGGTTCCAGTCGCGGAGGTGGCCGATTGCGAGGAGGGCGCGTTGCGTATCAATTCCAAGGGCAAGAAAAATACGCTGGATGCTGACCAGGTCGATCGGCGATTTTCCACTAAGCCCTCGGCTCAGCTTGGTCTTTGTAATCCCGGTCTTGCGTGAAAGTTCAGCGCAGGTGACATTGCTATTGTGCATGGCCGACCAGATGAGCGGGATGAACTCGTTGATCGCGAGGAGACATTCTTGCGGCGTCGTGTTTCCCCGGTTTTTCACCGCCCCGCGCACCCCCGACCCGTCAGCCTCTGCAAATGCAGTTGCCAGCTCGACAGGTAAATATACGCCTGGCGGTTAATCAAGCGGTTTTTGTACGTTCGCGGTATAAAACGATTCGATAATGACGAATATAGCCGGTGAAAGAATTCACCGGCAGTTAAAGCGCTCTTCCAAAAAAAGCGCGGAATTCCCGGAGTCTCACCATATTTTCAGGCGAAAGTGCGACCCAGACTTTTGCTTCTGGGTCGGACATTATACCGAACGACGAGGCTGCTTGTTTCACGAGCTACAGATCCATGGTGCTGCTTGGCCAGTCTTCCAGCCAGCCGCTTAGGCATTGCCAAGACCTTGAAGTTTCGTCGTTTTGTTGGACTGAATCATCATGGCGAAGGTGACGTGCGCGAAACCTTCGGAACCAACTTCTAGCGACAAAGTTGGTGATTTGACGGCCATTAACCCCATCCAGGCTTACTGGCCTAGCCGTGAACGGCTGTGTCGAGGCCCCCTGTATCATGGGACGCAACGAAAGTTGCGCATTTCTGCGCAGGTGGTGCGTGCCACGCAACACGTGTTGCGACTCTCGCACCGCTTGTTGTCCCTCATGATACACGCGTTGCGGCAAATGCAATTTCAGGGCGCGCTTTGTTGCGCCGTCTGCAATTTCGACGGTTGATTATGTCGAGACCATAGCCAGCCGGGCCTGCACTGATGATCCCTTCGGATGACGCTGATTTTGGCGTCGTCATCGAAGGATCTCCAAATGAAAATTGGAAAGCTCCCTTCGGCAGGGTCGTTTTCGACGCTCGCCAAGATCTCGGCACTCGCCGCGGTTGCGACGATCATCGGGACCGAAGCCGCCCATGCCGGGGCCGACGCCACATTCAACACCGCGCTGACCAGCTTCACCGGCTTCCTCGAGGGTTCGGGCGGCAAGATCATTACGGTCCTCAGCCTCGCTGGCGGCATCGTCGGACTCGCGTCGGGTCGCTTCAGCCTGGGGCAGGTCGCGATCCCGGTGGGTGTTGGTGTCGGCGCCGGAACCGGTGTTCCGATCGTGACCGCTGCCGTCACTGGCACGATCTGATCGTCTTCGCGGACGCCCTACCGGGCGTGCGCGATCAACCGAGGGTGGCGAGGCGTCAATGACCGACAAGTATCTCATTCCACAACGGCTCGATGATCCCGAGCTCATCGGGCTTTGGACGCTCGACGAGTTCATCGCGATGGTCGCGCCGTTCGTCTGGGGAATCTTGTCGCAGCACATCGTGATCGGGATTGTTTTCGGATTTGCGAGCTGGTGGGGTCTTCGCAGGGCAAAAGCAGGCCGTGCCACGTCATGGCTGCTCCACATGGCCTACTGGTATTTGCCAGCAAGCTTTGTTGGGCTGCGCGCCACGCCACCCTCATTTCTTCGAGTCATGGCGGGGTAGGCGCAATGGACCTTAGTTATTCGCACGCGCAATCCCAGCGCGTCCTCAAACAGCGCAACGTGCTGGTGGCGGTGTCGCTCGGTCTTGCCGCACTTTCGGCTACCCTCGGCATTGCCGCTGCATCGCGCGACCGCGAGGTCATCCTGCAGCCGGTGCTGCGCTCGCCGCTCACGCTGTCGAGTTCGGGCGTCAGCCGGGACTATCTCGAGGCGGTGACGCGCGACGCCGCGGTGCTGACGCTCAATCGGACGCCACAGAGTCTGGACTACTGGATGAAGTCGGTTCTCGAGATCACCGATCCGCGTGCCTTTGGCACAGTCAAAGCGGACCTGATGAAGATCGTCCAGGATCAGCGCGGTTCGTCGATCGCTCAATATTTCACACTCGAATCGATCAAGATCGATCCGACTGCGCTGACGTCAGACGTCACCGGCACGATGCATACGATGGTCGGCCGCGAGGAAGTCTCCGCTGCACCCAAAATGTTTCACTATGGATGGGCCTATAACGGCGTGTCCCTGAAGCTCGTTCAGTTCGGGATGGTCGTCAAGGATCCGCCGAAGAGCCAATATGGCGGGGGGGCGATGTGATGGGCCAGGCACTTTGCGTGGCGGGCGTCGCCACCGGCTCGGTCCTGATGACGCGGTTCGACTGGGGCACCAAGGTGCTCGGAACGCTGGTCTTCGCAGGGTCGGTGCTGGCGCTCTCGTCGCCGGCCTATGCCGATCAGACGCTAATGGCGTCGGATAATGCCCGGATCGACTGCATAGCCAGCTCGCGCGACCTTACGCGCATCAGCCTGGTCGGCGACGAGATTGCCAGCGTCTCCAAGCTCCAGACCGGCAACGCGTCCGAAGATTTCAGCGTCGTCAATGAGCCGGTGCGTGGCGATATCTACGTGTCGGTCCCCGAAGGCTTTTCGCCCAAGACTTTGTCGTTCTTCGCGACGTCGAAGAAGGGATATGTCTACAAATTCGCATGCCGCCTCGAGGGCGCCGAAGCCCAGCAGGTGTTCGTCGCCAACCCCGCGATCGCCGGCGACAAGCCCGACGAGACGCATCTTGCAGCCGTAGCGACCACTCCTGAAGACCAGGCAGTCAAGCTTGTCCAAGCGATGTATTCGAGCGCGATCCCTGATGGCTACCGGATGCGCCAGCCCGTGCGAACGCCGGTGCGCGTCGGCGATCTCAAGGTTCAGGAAATCGCCGAATACCGGGGCGCCGCGCTGACCGGGCAGGTTCTTCGCATCGAGAACAAGGGTGCGCACGCAACGACGCTTGGTGACAGCCTGATTGCGCCTTCCAACGCGGTTGCTGTGACCGTGGCCGAGCCGACGCTCGCGGCGGGTGCAGTCACCACCGCCTACATCGTCCTGCCCGCCAAAGCCGGAGAGCAACCATGAGCCTGAAGGATATGTTCAAC
>JACDGO010000006.1:0-9817 GCA_013821585.1 Sphingomonadaceae bacterium | reverse complement strand
CGGCAGCGCCCAGTGGCGATGGCGATCTTTCGCCCGTCGGCAATGCGATGTCGGTCAACGACGACGCGCGCAAGACGCAGCAAATGCTGCTCGCCGGTGCTGCCGGGATCGCGCTTCTCGGCGCGAGCTACTGGATTTTTTCGGGTGACGCCAAACCCAACCGGTTCGCCGCGGGCAGCGACAAGCCCATCCAGGTGTCGACCAATGACATGGTCAACCGTAACATGAGCGAGCAGGAGTGGATGGCCCGCTCCGAGAACCGCTTCCAGTCGACCGACAACCGGTTGCGCGCGGTCGATGGCCAGCAAGTCCAGATCGCGAACCTGCAGAAGGAACTCGACTCGGTTCGTGGTCAGAATACATCGATGGCGAGTGACGGCCAGCGTGTGCTGTCGGCTTATCAGACCGAGAACGATCAGCTGAAAGCGCAGGTCGTGGCAGCGCAGAGTGCTCCGCCGCCGCGTGCCGGGCCGAGCGCGCTTTATGGCGCTGGTTCCGCGCCGACCTATCAGGCCTCAGGGGTGCCTGGCGCGCTGCCGGCGATTGCTGCAGCACTGCCGCGCGAAGTCAAAACAGTGTCGTTCACGAGCGGGGGCGGCAATGCCAGTCGCGCCGAACGCGGGACGACGGTCTATTCGGACTCGCCCGACTATCTGCCAGCAAACAGCTTTGCGAGCGCGAAGGTGATCGTCGGCGTCGACGCGAGCGCAGGGGTGAACTCGCAGACCGATCCGTTGCCGGTCGTGCTGCGCATCACCGGCCCGGCACGCTCGGTCGCGGACAATGGCCGCGTTCTGACGACCAAGCTGCAAGGCTGTCTCGTCAATGGTGCGGCGCGCGGCGATCTCTCGAGCGAGAAGGTCTACGTCAAGCTCCAGAAAATGACCTGCGCGCAACCCGGCGGTCGCTATGCGGTGAGCGAGGTCAGGGGCTTCATCGCGTTTGCGGGCAAGTCGGGCGTGCGCGGCCGCGTCGTCAGCCGCGAGGGGTCGCTCGTTACCCAAGCGTTCCTCGCGGGTCTGGCGGGCGGCATCGGCAGGGGTTTCTCGGCAAACACCAATTCGCTGCTCACGGGCACCAATGTCACGGTCAATGGCAAGCGCCAGCAGCTGGGCATCGGCGACCTGGCGCAAGGTGGGCTGGGCGAGGGCGTTTCGACGGCCGCCGATACGGTCAGCCACTATCTGATCGAGCGCGCCGAGCAATATCAGCCGGTGATCGAAATGCCCACCGGCATCGATGTCGAGATCGTCTTTCTCGACGGCGCCTACGTCCGAAATTGAGGGGAGTACCAGCGATGTCGTCGACTTGGTTGATTTCGATTGGACTGGCGATTGCAGTCGGTTCGGCTGCGTTCGCCCGCATATGCTGGTTGCGGCCGAGTGAGCGGCGCTCGTCATGGGTTCTTGTTGTTACCGGCGTGATGGCGACCTTTGGTGCGGCGACTGCGGGATATGCTGCGGTGCAGTCATCTGACTCGATCGTTCTCGCTGCTTTGAAGACGCGACTGCCCAAGACAGCGGTTTCCAAGATCGACTGCGACAAGATCGGGTCGCTTTGCGAGGTCGTCGCGGGCAGGAACCTTTTTTACGTCGATGGCAGCGCGCGATACCTTGTGGTGGGCCGGGTCTATGACATGGAGACGCGCCAGGATCTGACCTCGGCGCGCCTCCTCGAGCTCGACCCGGACCGGATGATCGGTGGCGCGGTCGCGGCGCAACGCCATGCCGATGCGGGTGAGGCGCAGAAAGTCGCGGCCGACTATCCGATCAAGCCCGCGCCGCAAGCGGGGCAGGGTGATCTCCAACGCGTGTCGCTGACGACTCTGCCGCACGACGGCGCCATCACCTGGGGCCATGGGTCGCGTAGCGTCACCATTTTTACGGACTTTCGCTGTTCCTATTGCCGAGCGCTGGTCAACGCGCTCGACCAGATGGACGTGCGCGTAATCGAGCGGCCGATTTCGGTCCTTGGATCGCGCGAGATCGCCAACCGGGTCTATTGTTCGAAGGATCCGGCGCGGGCGGTCAAGTCCGCCTATGCCGGTGAGCCGCTCCCCGCGGTCAAATGTGACACCAGCGGGCTCGACGCCAACGAGCGGTTTGCCCGCGCGCGTGGGTTCACCGGGACGCCGGTCATCGTCCGCGACGATGGCGCGGTCATCGAGGGTTATCGCCCGCGCGAATTCCTTGAAACCTGGTTGAAGGGAGCCAAGTCATGAACGACATGCCTCTGACGCCTGCCGAGATGGTGACGTTCAACGCCCGGCTTGCTCTTTTCACCGAAGGTCGTGTCGTCGTCGGGCCGCAACCGATCACGCGGAGCCAGGCCCGCGCATTGTGGCACGCGACGAAGACGTTCGCTTTGGTTCCGACCGGGCAGCCTGCGCGGCGTCCGCCACGTCGTCAGGTTCATGAGCTGCAGCGGACAGGTGCCGTCGTCGCGATCTCGGCGGTGGCGCTGTCGGGATGTGCAACGCTCGGCGGCAACGTGAAGGGCAATTTTGCGTGCCGCGCTCCCGACGGCATTTGCGCGCCAACATCGAAGATCGACGATCAGGCGCTCGCGATGATTAGCGGTGGCGACGCCGAGGCAACGCCAGCTGGCGTGATCGATCCGGAGACCCGTGAGGACCCCCGCTTTGTGCCGGTGTCCGCAGCCTCGCGACTGACGCGCACGAGCGAAAAGGTGCTGCGCATCGTGTTCCCCGCTCACGTCGACCGGCTCGGTCGCTATCGTGAAGCGACCGCCATTCATGCGGTGGTCGAGCGCGGAGCGTGGATGTCGGCGTCCGACAGCCGACCCGCACCGGTGGTTGGCATGGTTGCGCCCGATGGGCCACAACTTGCGCTTGCCGACCAGGCCCCAAGCCTAGCCGAGCTCGCGTCAGCCTCGCCGGAAGTCGCGTTCTCGCAAAGTGCGCCCGACGCCGCGACTATGTCACCGGTGGCGACAGCTGCGGTCGCACCCGATCCAAACGCGCCGAGCGCGGCGGCCATCGCGGCCGCGCGCCGCAAGGGGCACGCCGAAAAAGTCCGGACACCGGTCGTTCGCACGTCGATGGTTTCGCCGACGATGCCCTTGCCCACGTTGACCTCCCGGCATCGCGCGCCGCAACCTGTCCAGCTTGCCGCTAAAGGACCAGCATCCTTGAGCGGGGCTGTGACGGTGGTGCAGCCATTTCGCTCCGCACCCTTACCCGCTGCGCTCTTGCCGATCTCAGCGACATCGGTGTCCGCACCCGCGGCTTCAACGCCCGTGTCGTCGTTCGACCTGCGCAGCGTCGGCGGATCGTCGCCGCTGCAGTCGATCCGTGATCAGGTCGGCACGATCTTTGCGGCACGCTCGATGGGTAAGCCCGTGGGAGCGACGGCCGCCAAGCCTTCGAATGTCGAACATCCGGTCAACGGACCTTCGGTCCTTGCCGTTTCGGGAGTGGAAAAGTGATCGGCAAGCTCCTCTCGATCTTCGACGGAGTGGTTGGCAGCGCCGGCAAGCCCGATGCGGCGCGCCCTGACGCGTCGGTCCCGATGCTTGCACACTGGCTGCCGTATCGCAGCTACGATGCCAAGACCGAGATCTTCCACAATTCGAACTCGCGCGAGGTCGCGATCGAAGTCTCACCGCTGGTCGGCGCCGACGAACGCACCGGCGATATCCTCACCCAATGCTTCTCTGAAGGCATGCCCGCTGGTTGCTGCGTCGGCATCATCAACCTCGCCACGTCACGGATCGGCACCAAGCTCGCCGAATGGTTCGTGCCGCGCTACTCGGCGATGGGCGTCTATGAGCGGATGGCCAAGCACCGCACCGACTTCCTGTCGGACGGCGTGTGGGAATCGATGTCGGCTGATGCGCCCTTCCACCTGCGCAGCTTCCGACTGTTCATCTCGATCGGGATACCCGACGGGTCGCCTGTGACCGACGAAGAGCTGATCGCTATTGGCGACAGCCTTCGTTCGGCGCTGCTTTAGATCGAAGTGCCATCCCGCGTGCTCGACCCGGTGGCACTGCTCGCGCTAATCGATGATGTCACATCGCCGACGACCGCGGCAGGCGATGATCCGGTCAGCTACAACCAGTTCGACCCAATCGCCGACCAGGCGGTGCGCCGCGACATGGAGCTGGTCCATCTGCCGCACGCGATCGAGATCAAGACCGAGCGTCTGCGCGCGACCGGAGTCGACAAGGACGGGGTCCCCGAAATCGGCGAGATGTATCCCGATACCTTCGAGCTGCGATGCTATTCCCCGCGTAATCTGCCCCCGCGCTGGGCGCCGTGGGACAATATGCGCCTTATCGGCGACCTGTTTACCGACAAGCTGCGCCTGCCATGCCCGGTTGCCACCTCGCTGTCGCTTGTCTTCCCCGACGAGACATCGTCGGCAAATAAAGCAGCGTTCAAGTTCATGCGCACCTCGAGCCTTGCGGACTCGAAGTCTGCGCGGTTTCTGCCGCAGCTGAAGGACCAGCGGCGCGAGTGGGAATATGTCACCGACGCGCTGCGCATGGGCAACAAGCTGGTGCGCGCTTTCTACTGTGTCACCGCCTTCAGCCCCAAGGGCAAGGCCGACACCAACGAGCGCATCATTAAGTCGATGTACAAGGCGTGTGGGTGGGATCTCCATTCCGAGCGTCACATGCAGATGATGGGGTTCCTCTCGTGCCTGCCGATGACGCTCGCCTCGGGGCTCGCCACGGACCTCGAGCGGATGAAGCGGATGCGGACGTACATGACTTCGACCGCCGCCAATCTCGCGCCGATCCAGGGCGAATATCGCGGCTCGAACATCCCGCATTTGCTGCTGGTCGGCCGTCGGGGCGAACCGTTCTTCTGGTCGCCGTTCGAAAATATGGCGGGCAACCACAATGTCTGCGTGTTCGGCAAGTCGGGGTCGGGCAAGTCGGTCTGTCTCCAAGAGCTCAATGCCGCGCTGTGCGGTGCGGGCGCGCATGTCATCGTCATCGATGATGGCCGCAGCTTCGAGCATTCGGCCAAACTGCAGGGCGGCGCGTTCGTCGAATTTACGCTCGCCAGCGGCTTCTGCATCAATCCCTTCTCGATGATCGACGACGAGGCTGCGGCCGAGGACGAGGATTACCGGCTCGATTGCCTCGCGATGCTCAAAGCGATGGTCAGTCAGATGGCACGCCACGTCGACCGGCTGAACGATACCGAGCGCGGATTGATCGACGGCGTCGTCAACTCGGTGTGGAACGAGAAGGGCAGGGGCGGGTCGGTCGACGATATCATCGAGGCGCTGCTCGCGCAGAACAACGGCCTGTCGCGCAGCCTCGCCACCTCGATGCGGCCGTTCTCGACGCATGGCACTTACGGCCAGTTCTTTAGCGGCGAGGCCACCTTCAAACTGAATGCCGACCTGACGGTGTTCGAGCTCTCGGACCTGTCGAGCCGCGAGGAGCTGCGCTCGGTCGTCCTGACCGCGATCATGTTCATGTCGACGCAGGCGATGCGCAAGCTGCCGCGCAGCCGCGCCAAGGCGCTGATCATGGATGAGGCCTGGCAGATGCTCAAGGGCGGCTCGATGGCCGATTTCGTCGAAAGCTATGCCCGCACCTGCCGCAAATACGGCGCCTCGCTGATCACCGCTACGCAGTCGCTCAACGATTACTACAAGTCGCCGGGCTCGATCGCCGCGCTCGAAAACAGCGACTGGTTCGTGATCCTCCAGCAAAAACCTGAATCGATCTCGGACTTCATGAAGCACGACCGCTTCGATATGTCGGCCGCGACCGAGACGCTGATGCGCAGCCTGAAGCGCAATGGCACCGAGTATTCCGACGTGATGATCAAGGGACCCGAGACGCTGGCGATCGGGCGCCTGGTCCTCGATCCCTATTCGGCGACACTCTACTCCTCATCCCCGCAGGTCTTCAGCCAAGTGCAGGCGCAGCTGGCGACGGGCTTGCCGATGGAGATGGCGATCGAGCGCGTCGCCTATCCGAATGACCCGGGGAAGTGGAGCCAAGTTGAAGAGGCGCCCTTCGCGGTGGCTGCGGAGTGAGCGCGGTGTCGGCGCTGCCCCAGCCCAAAGCAAACCCTGCAGCCAAGCTCGATGTCGGTCGCGCAATCGAGGTCGGCTTCCGCCTGCTCGGGTGGAGTGCAGTGACGCTGCTGGCGACGGCTGGTCTGTTCGTGCTCGTCTTCTTCGCGTTGGGCAATTTCACGCTCGAGGGCTTCTTCCTGCAGGTCGCCAATCTCGCCGATCGCTACGGTGTCGCCGATCCCACGCGTCGCGTCGCGTTCCAGGACGATCTGCGCCTCGTCAGCGGCATCGCGCTCAGCGCCACGATGTTTTTACGCCGTGCGAGCCTCGGCCAAGTGTTCTCAAGCGAAGCGGGGGAGTGAAGATGGCCAGCACATTTGTTTTTGCAGAAACCCGGCTCTCCGAGCCGCTCAAGGCCCTCGAGGCCCGTCGTTTGGAGCCGCTTAGAGCCCGCGAAACCCGGCGCGTCGAACCGCTCACGGCTCGCGAAATGAGGCAAATGGTGGGACTGGCTGCCAGCTCGGCGCTGATGGCGATCAGCGTGCTGGCCGTCTTCGCATTGGGCTGGGCATTGCTGTTCGTGCGCCATCTTGCCGACTTCCCGGCTGTCACCGGCGCGCGTTTCGCTTTTGCCGACGATCTGCTGCGCAAGGACATGCTGCAGGATCTCGCATTTGAAACGGCGATCGCCTGGACCCTCATCTTCCTCGCCATCCTTTGGTGGCCCGGCGGCGTCTTTCGCGCGCTCTTCAATCCATCGTCCGTGGGAGGCCAGCATGGCAACTGACGCATCGCAGTTCGATCTCGGCCTGAACGCTGAAGCACCGACATCGGAGACGGTCTCGAAACCTGCAAAGACCTTCGCCGGTCTGTCGCTGACTGAGATCCTCGTTGGCGCTTTGCTGCTGCTGGCGGCGATCTGGGCGATGTGGACCACGCGTGAGCTCCTCGCCCTGCGCCAGCACAAGGTGGTCTCGGTGAGGCTCGGCGAGCTGGTCAACCAGTTCGCGCTCGCCGAAGCGCGCAGCGGCGATGATCCCGACAAGGTCACCGCGCGGACCCGTGCCTTCATGCAGGCGCTCGACAAGGCGCTGAAGGAGCGCTCGGCTGCCGGCGCTGTGGTCCTGGTCGGTGAAGCGGTCGTTTCGTCGTCGAGCGAGGACATTACCGGATCGATTGCCGACTACGTGGCCAAGCTCGTACCGATGCCCGTCGCACAGACCCTGCTGCCCCGTATGCCTGTCGCCCCGATGCAGAACGATCCGGCAGCGCCATCAGGCGGGGTTGCGCAGGCCATGCTCAGCGCGATCGGCTCGTCGCCGCAGTCTGCGCCCTTCGGCGCAGCGGGGGGCGGAGAGCAGCCGAGTGGCTATGCGCCGTCATCCTATCAACCCGGTGTTGCGTATCCTTCGGCGCTTAGGGGAGGTGTCGATGGTCAGCCCTGAAGTGCTCGAGCGAGACCGGTCCGCGCACCTTCCTTCATGGCCGATAGTACTGTTGATTGTCGGGCTGGCCGCGCTCTACCTCGCGACGCAAGGCTGGCGCGACCGGCACCTGTTCCTGATCAACGCGACTGAATCGCTCCCCAACTGGGCGTTCGTGGTTGAGCGCGGCACGTCGCCGGTGCGCGGCAAACTCGCGTTCTTTGTCGTCCCCAGGACACCACTGATCGTGGCGCATTTCGGCAAGGAGCCGCAGCCGTTCGGCAAGACCGTCTATGGAATGCCGGGTGATATCGTCACGCGCGCCGACAACTGGGTGTCGGTGAACGGCGCGCGTGTCGCACACCTGAAAGCGCTGTCGAAGCGCGGCGAGCCGCTCGCGCCGGGTCCGCTGGGGCGTGTCCCGCAGGACTGCTATTTCATGGGCTCGCCACATCCCGATGGCTTCGACAGCCGCTATGCCGATATCGGGTGGGTGTGCGACAAGCAGATCGTCGGCACCGGTACGACGGTGCTGTGATGCGCGCACTTGCCTTGGCGCTTGTCTCGTCGACCGTGGTTAGCCTGGCCGCTGCGCCCGCTGTGGCTAAGGACTATGGCCAGGTCGGCACGGTCTTTCCGGTGATCGAGTCCGATCTGCTGCGCGTGATCGAGCAGAAGCTCAACACGTTGCAGTCGACCGGCCAGGTCGATGCCATGAACGAGAAGTTCCGTCAGCGCGCCGAGGCCAAGGTGCGGCGTCCGACACCGGTAGCCGGAATCGAGCGCGCCACGGTCGCACGTTCGTGGCTGTTCGACCCTTCGATCGTAATCGATCACGATATCCGCGACCAGAAGGGCAATCTGATTGCACCGCGGGGCCGGCGCGTCAATCCGCTCGACTTCATCGCCGTGAGGACGCCGCTGGTGTTCATCAATGGCGATGATCCCGCTCAAATGGCGTGGGCGATGAAGTGCTATGATGCGTCTGCCAAGTTGATCATGGTCGCCGGCGCGCCGCTTGATGCGATGACCACGCACCAGCGGCGGTTCTACTTCGACCAGGACGGTCGTCTGACGACGAAGTTCGGGATCCATGCCGTACCCGCAGTCGTGGTCCAGGAAGGCCATGCCATGCGCGTCAATGAGATCGCCAAGCTGTTGCCTGGAGCCGGTTCGTGAAGGCCGCTGCCGTCGTTCTGCTTCAAGCCTCGCGAGGTCGCATATGAACGTGCTTGAGAGAGTCATGGGACCCGGAATGGCGGCGCCCGAGACGCGGCCCGTCCGTCTGCTGCGTTTGAGCTTTATCGGACTGGTCTCGGTGACGGGGATAGGGGTCCTTAGCACCAGGCTGGTGTGGCACCCTTTGCTGGGCCCCGTGGTGACAGGTCTGGTGTCGGGAGTGCTGCTTGCTGCAACGCTTATCGTCGGCACCGTGTACTTTTTGGTCAAAAAAAGGCGCGATGATGCCCGGCTCGACCAGCTGACCCTTGATGCGAGGGACCGGTGATGCGCTGGCTCGGCCGTCATTTCCTTTGCTGGCGCCTCGTCATCGCGATCCTTACGTCGGCGGGCGTGCTTGCAGCCTCCCCTGCGTCCGCTGGCGTTCGGGGAAGTTGTACGGGTAAATTCGTCAATCCGATCACGGACGTGTGCTGGAGCTGCCTGTTTCCACTGTCGCTCGGCTCGCTCCATATCTGGCCGTCGTCGCGCCCCGATGCCGATGGCAATCCAGCGCTTCCGGTCTGCGCCTGCGGGACACCGATTCCGCGCATCGGCGTGGCGGTCGGGTTCTGGGAGCCGGTGCGGCTGGTCGATGTGAGCTTGAAGCCGTGGTGCTTTGTGAACCTCGGCGGTGTCAGGATCGCGCCCGGTTTTGATATCGGCCACGGTGCTTATGCAGGGCCCCAGATCGACGGCGGTAACGCGCAGGCGACCGCCAAGTGGAACGTCCATTGGTACATCTATCCACTGATGTACTGGATGGAGATCGTCGCCGACTTTTTGTGCCTCGAGCAGACAAGCTTCGATATCGCTTATGTCACCGAGATCGACCCGCTGTGGCAGGACGATACGCTGACGACACTGATCAACCCCGAAGCTGCTGTGTTTGCCAATCCGATCGCGCAGGTTGCCTGCGTGGCTGACTGTGTGGCGGCGACGATCAGGAAGCCGATCACGCCGCTCTTCTGGTGTGCCGGGTGCCAGGGCAGCATGTACCCTCTGAACGGCAATGTGGCAGCCCATATGAACCCGATTCAGTCGTCGCGGCTCGTCGCGGAACGCATGGCCTACAAGCTGCACCGCGAGCTGATCGCGTGGGGAACGATGGGGTCAAAGGGTCTCTGCGGCAAATACATCATGCCGATCATGAACAAGCAGCAATAC
>JACDGO010000289.1 GCA_013821585.1 Sphingomonadaceae bacterium | reverse complement strand
GCGTCACGCCGGGCGCGAGCGCGGCGACGGTTTCGTCGACGCCGCGCCCCGAGACCGCATTGCGAATCAAATCGGCCATCTGCGCGCGCGTCTCCAGCGCGATCTGGTCGAGCAGAGTCAGCCGCGCGACTTCGGTCAGTTCGGCGGCATCGATCGCGCTCCATAGCGCGTCGAGGCCATATAGCCGCTCGACGACGACGAACGCCTGAGCGACGTCGCCCATCGACGCGCCTTCCTCCTCGGCGAGCTCGAACGGGTGGATCAGCCCGAGCCGATTGACCAGCCGGTTGGCGATCTTGGTTGCGACGATCTGCGGGCGCAGCTGGTGATGAAGGATCGCGCCGGGGTGGGTGCGCGCCATCGCCGCGGGGAACGCCGCGAGCAAATCGGCCGCCATGCCCGCGTCGGCGGCGAGCGGATGATGCTCGATCGCGTCCTGCAGCGCGATCTTGGCGGTCGCGAGCAGCACCGCCAGCTCGGGGCGCGTCAGGCCGTGCCCTTCCTGCGCGCGCCGCGCGAGCTGGTCGTCGGGCGGCAGCCCCTCGACCGCGCGATCGAGCCGCCCGGCGGCGGCGAACGTGTCGATCAGCCGCACCATCGAGGGGATCGCGCCCGCGCCTCCGCGCTCGGCGATCGACAGCGCGAGCGTCTGCAGGCGGTTGTCCTCGAGCACCAGCCCAGCGACCGCGTCGGTCATCTTCTCGAGCAGCGAATTGCGCTTCGCCATGGTGAAGTTGCTGTCCTTCGCCACATCGGCGTTGAGCGCGATCTTAATGTTGACCTCATGGTCCGAGCAGTCGACGCCGGCCGAGTTGTCGATGAAGTCAGTGTTGATCCGTCCGCCGTGGAGCGCGAAGGCGATGCGCCCCGCCTGCGTTACGCCGAGGTTCGCGCCCTCGCCGATCACTTTCGCGCGCAGCTCCTCGCCGCTGACGCGCAGCGCGTCGTTCGCGGCGTCGCCGACTGCGGCATTGGGTTCGGACCCGGCCTTCACATAGGTGCCGATTCCGCCGAACCAGATGAGGTCGACGGGGCTTTTCAGGATCGCTGTGATCAGGGCGCCCGGCTCGATCGTCGCGGCGTCGACGCCAAGCGTAGCGCGCGCCTGGGGACTGAGCTTGATCGCCTTGAGGCTGCGCGGGAACACGCCGCCGCCTTTGGAAATCAGCTTCGCGTCATAGTCCACCCAGGACGAGCGCGGCAGCGCGAACATCCGCGCGCGTTCCGCCCAGCTTTTCGCCGGATCGGGATCGGGATCGATGAAGATATGGCGATGGTCGAACGCCGCGATCAGGCGAATCGACTTCGACAGAAGCATGCCGTTGCCGAACACGTCGCCCGACATGTCGCCGCAGCCGACGACGGCGACCGGCGCGGTCTGCACGTCGATGCCCATTTCGGCGAAGTGGCGCTGGACCGAGACCCAGGCGCCCTTCGCGGTGATCCCCATCGCCTTGTGATCGTAGCCGACCGAGCCGCCGCTCGCGAACGCGTCGCCGAGCCAGAAGCCGCGCTCAATTGCGATGGCGTTGGCGACGTCGGAGAAGCTCGCCGTGCCCTTGTCGGCGGCGACGACGAAATAGGGATCGTTGCCGTCGCGGATGACAATGCCGTCGGGATGGACGACCTTGCCCTTGATTAGATTGTCGGTGACCGACAGCAAGGTGCGGATGAAGATGCGGTAGCTTTCCGTACCCTCGGCGAGCCAGGCGTCGCGGTTCGCAACCGGATCGGGCAGGATCTTGGGAAAGAAGCCGCCCTTCGCGCCAGTTGGAACGATCACCGCGTTCTTGACGCGCTGCGCCTTCATCAGCCCCAAAATCTCGGTGCGGAAGTCGTCGCGCCGGTCCGACCAGCGCAAGCCCCCGCGCGCGACCGGCCCCGCACGCAAATGCATGCCCTCGACGCGCGGCGAATAGACGAAGATCTCGCGCCACGGCACCGGCGCGGGAAGGCCGGGAACCTCGACCGAATCGAACTTGAACGCGATCGCTTCGGCGGCCGCGGGAGCGAAGAAATTGGTGCGCAACGTCGCCGCGACCACGCCGCGCAGCAGCCTCAGGATGCGGTCCTCGTCGATCGCCGCGACGTTCGCCAGCCCGCGCTCGATCGCGCGCTCGGCGTCAGTCGCCGCTTCGTCGCGCTTCTTCGCGGACGGATCATGGCGCGCGTCGAACAGCGCGACGATCGCGCGCGCGATCCCGGGTTCGTGGCGCAGCGCGTCGACGACCGTCGCGAGGCCATAGGAAATGCCCGTCTGGCGCAAATAGCGGAACAGCGCGCGGAACAGAACGATCGCGCGTGGTTCGAGGCCGGCGGCGATCAGCAGGTCGTTGAAACGGTCGTTCTCGGCCGCGCCTTCGAGCACGTCGGCAATGGTTTTTTCCACAATCGTCGCGCGGGCGATGACCCCTGACGCCATGCCCTCTGTCAGTTCGATAACGAAACGATAAATATGCCCCAGCGCGCCGTCGCCGACCGGCGTCGACATCTCCTCGACGACGCGAAAGCCGAAATTCTCGAGCGGGGGCACTGCGTCGGACAAGGTGATCGGCGTCAGGCTGTAGAGCTTGAGGCGCAGCCGCGTCGGGCCGTCCCCGGCGTTGCGATAGAGCCTGACCGAACGGCAGCTTGGATCGGCGAGGCCGTGCAGCCGGTCGATGTCGAGTGCGGCTTCCTCTGCGCCCGCGCCGTTGCGATAGGGAAGCGGAAATGCGTCGGCATAGCGCATCGCCAGCCGCGCGGCGCGGCCCGCGTCGCCGCCCAGCGCCAGCGCCGCTTCGACCGACGGCCCCCAGCCGCGCACCATCGCATTCAGCGCCTTGTCGAGCGCTTTCGCATCGGGATCGCGCGCCGAAGTGCGGCGGTCGAAAGTGTAGCGGATCAGCGCGACGCCCGAATCGCCGAGATCGATCGACCAGCTCAACAGCTTGCCATCGGCCGCCTCGCCGATCATGTCGCCGATCGCGAACCGGCGTGCGGTCGAAAGCTCGTCGCGCGGCAGCCAGGCGAAGGCGAACAAATGCCGCTTGAGCGCGTCGTGCGCGAGCAAGAGCTTGGGCCGCGGCCGGTCCTCGAGCGACATCGCGGTGAGCGCGAGCGCTTCGAGCGTCGCGTCGTCGATGCCGATCAAAAGGTCGTGCGGCAGCGCGTCGAGCGTGTGCGCGAGCGCCTTGCCCGCGTGCCCGGCGGGATCGAAGCCGTATTTGGCCTGGAGCGCGGCGAGGCGCGCGCGCAGCACCGGCACATGCTCGGCCGAGGTCGCGAGCGCGCCGCTGGTCCACAGCCCCGCGTGGATCGACAATATCTCGCCGTCGCGCACGATGACCAGATCGAGCGGCGCGCGCCTGTGCACCGGCGAAATGCAGTTCGATTTGACCAGGAGCGGGCCGGGCCGATCCTTCAGGCACGCCAGCGCGCGCGCGCGCGATTCGGGCGCGAGGATCGCATTGCCGAGCGCGCCCGAGATGCCGAGCGCATGGTCGATGCCGCCGTCCTTCGCATAGCGCGCCGATCCGAGTTGCGTGAAATGCCGTTCGAGGAACCAGTCGAGCAGCGCTCCACCCTCGCTGCCGCCAAGGCGCGCCCTGTCCACGGCGAGCGCCTTTTGCATCGCCGGCCAGTCGCGCACCGCGGCGCGGACCTGCGCGAGGTTCGCCTCTATATCGCCGCACAGCGCGCGCCGCGCCTTCGCGTCGGGGCGCTCGATTTCGAGATAGATCAGCGATTCGGGCTTGCCCTTGCCCAGCCGCGCGAGCTTCGCGCCGTCGCGCGAAACCTTCAGAACCGGATGAAGGATTCGGTCGATCGAAAACCCGTGCTCGGCGACGGTCGCCGCGATCGAATCGACGAGGAACGGCATGTCGTCGTTGGCGATGGCGAGGCGCATCAGGCGCTTGCCGTGGCTGTCGTGCGCGGTGTCCGAAGCGATGCTCGCGCGCCCTGCCGGACGCCGGTCGAGCGCCTGGAGCGCAAGCGCGGCCGCCGCGTGCCGGC
>JACDGO010000288.1 GCA_013821585.1 Sphingomonadaceae bacterium | reverse complement strand
CGCCGCCACTACGAAGCGGTCGACTTCGCTCGTCGCTAAGTCGCCGACCGTCCCGAGATCGCGATTGAGCTTCATGTGATTGCTGTCGGGGACCGGCGTCACGACCGCGTCGGTTCCGTTCCGGCACAGCGCGTCGGCCAACGCGCGCGATTGCGCGGGCGAGTCGGCGCGCGACGCGACGGGCAGGATCAGCCATTTCGCGACGTTCGGCGCGGCCGCATGGGCGATCGGCGAAAGCCGATACTGCCGCTCCGGATCGGAGCCGAACGCTGCGGCATACATGCTCCGGACAAGATTGCGCGGGTCGGCCATCTGCTTCGCGACGTCATAGCCCGCGCCGTCGAGCAGGACGACGCCGCGCACCGCGTTCATCGGCACACCCGCCGCCTTCAAATAGCGCGGATCGGCCGCGACCAGCGCAGCGAGATGTGCGCCGGCGCTATGGCCCATCAGCACGATTCGCGACCCGTCGATGTCGAGTTCTCCCGCGCGTTTGCGCAGTTCGGCCAGCGCTGCCGCGATGTCCGCCGCCTGTTGCTCGACCGTCGCCTGCGGCACCAGCCGGTAATTGAGCGATGCAAAGCCATAACCGAGACCGTTGAAATGCTTCGCCTTCGTGCCCGCGCCGACGCCCTTGTCGCCGATCGACCAGCCGCCGCCGTGGATGAAAACGACCAGCGGCACGCCGCCTTCACCGTTCCGCGGAACGGACAGGTCGAGCCGCTGCAACGGATTCGAACCATAGGTAATCTCACGCGCGCCTTCGGCCGACGCTTGCGCGACGCCTCTTGCCCGAGCGCGCGCCATGATTTCCGCGCGGCACCCGGTATCGAGCGGCCGCATTTTGGTCGCGAGGCATTCGCGGAAATTGCCCGTCCCGCACAGCGTCACCACCTGGCGGCGGCATTCGGCGCTCAACGGCTCGCCCGGCGGCGCTTCCGCCGCTCCCGCCAGCAGCGCCAACAGCGCCACAGCTCTAAACTGCCTCACTCCCCGAACTCCCCAAATAGGTGGACGCCGCCCCGGCATGACCATACGGACCGCAAGGCATTTTCCTTCGACGAACGGACTTTCGACCTTGGCCAACGTCACCGTGATCGGCGCACAATGGGGGGACGAGGGCAAGGGCAAGATCGTCGACTGGCTCGCCGCGCGGGCCGATGTCGTCGTGCGCTTTCAGGGCGGGCACAACGCCGGCCATACGCTCGTCGTGGGCAACCAGACCTACAAGCTGTCGCTGCTTCCCTCGGGCATCGTGCGCGGCACGCCGTCGATGATCGGCAACGGCGTCGTCCTCGATCCGTGGCACTTTCGCGACGAAGTCGAGAAGCTGCGCGGCCAGGGTGTCGCGATCGCGCCCGAGACGCTTTCGGTCGCCGAGACCTGTCCGCTCATCCTGCCCTTTCATCGCGACCTCGACGGCCTTCGGGAAGACGCGAGCGCGTTCAAGATCGGCACGACGCGCAGGGGGATCGGCCCGGCCTATGAGGACAAGGTCGGACGGCGCGCGATCCGGGTGTGCGACCTCGCGCACCTCGATGCGATCGAGCCGCAGATCGACCGCCTCTGCGCGCACCACGACGCGATCCGCGCCGGATTCGGCGAAGCGCCGATCGACCGCGCCGCGCTGCTTTCATCCCTAAAGGACATCGCCCCCTCGACCCTCCCTTATGCCCGCCCCGTCTGGCGTCAGCTCGACGGCGCGCGCCGCGCAGGCAAGCGCATCCTGTTCGAAGGCGCGCAGGGCATGCTGCTCGACGTCGACCATGGCACCTATCCGTTCGTCACCTCGTCGAACACGGTCGCGGGCGCGGCGGCAAGCGGGTCGGGCCTCGGCCCCTCGGCGACGGGTTTCGTCCTCGGCATCGTCAAGGCCTATACGACGCGCGTCGGCGCCGGCCCCTTCCCGACCGAGCTGACCGACGCGACCGGCGAGCGGCTGGGCACGCGCGGCCACGAGTTCGGCACCGTCACCGGCAGGAAGCGCCGCTGCGGCTGGTTCGACGCGGTGCTAGTGCGCCAGGCGGTCGCGGTCGGCGGCATCGCCGGCGTCGCGCTGACCAAGCTCGACGTGCTCGACGGTTTCGAGACGCTGAAAATCTGTACCGGCTATCGCCTCGGCGGGCGGACCTGGGACTATCTCCCGCCGCACCCGATCGAACAGGCGGCGGTCGAGCCGGTCTATGAGGAGATCGAGGGCTGGCCGCAATCGACCGCCGGCGCGCGCACGTGGGCTGACCTTCCCGCGCAGGCGATTAATTACATTCGCCGCGTTGAGGAGCTGATCGACTGTCCGGTCGCGCTGGTCAGCACCAGCCCCGAGCGCGAGGACACGATCCTGGTGCGCGATCCGTTCGCGGATTGAGCGCGGGCGCGACGAAGGACGCCGCGCTCGCGCTCAGTGGGGTTGTTGCCCCGGCGGCTTGAGCTTCTTGTGATGCTTGCCGTGAGCGGTGTCGGCCGTATTCGACATCGTATCGGGTGCGGACGCGCTCGTCGTCGCGTCGGACGGCGTCGCCGGTTCTGGCATCGTGCTGTTCATCGGCGTCGTGCTGTTGGTCACGGTATCGGGGGGCGTCGTCGGCGAACTTGGCGTCGTCTGGGCTAGCGCGGCTGCGGGGAGAAGCCCGGCGGCCAGCATGGCGAGCGGCAGTTTCATCATCAATATATCCGATTTCAGTCCGGCGGAATGTGCCGTCCGGCCGTCATAGGAAATCCGGGAGCGGCTGGGCAGCTTTCGCCGTAACGGCCCATCCCGGCCCCGGCTCGCATCGGGGACGAGCCGTGGCGAATTTCAGGCTAGAATTTCCGTCCGCCGGGCGACCCGAGCACGCCCGCCGCCTTCAGCGACTCCGCCACGTCCTCGTCCTTCAACCGCACCCAGCCACCGGGCGTAAGCCGCTCCATCGGCCGGAAACGCACCTTGTATTCCATGCGCTTCGAGCCCGCGACCCAATAGCCGAGATACACATGCGGGAGCCCCGCGTCGGCCGCGCGCATGATGTGGTCGAGGATGATGTAGTTGCCGAGGCCCGGGCGATCCTCGTTGTCCGCCTCGAAGAAGCTGTAGATCATCGACAGGCCGTCGCTCTGCTGGTCGCTCAGGCAGGCGCCGATCAGCTTGCCCGGCGTCCCATCGACCGACGGCTCGCGATATTCGATGATATAGGTCCGGACCGGGGTCTGCTCGACCATGTCGGCGAAATCGCTTTCGTCCATCTCCGCCATTCCGCCGCCCGGGTGACGCGCCGACAGATAGCGGCGGATAAGATCATATTGCTCGTTGGTGGTCCACGGCTTGCACGCGCTGACATCGAGGTCGGCATGGCGGCGAAGCAATTTGCGCTGGGTCGCGGTCGGGGTGAACTCGGCGGCGAGGACGCGGACCGAAACGCAGGCCGAGCAATCGATGCAGCTTGGCCGGTACGACACCGACTGGCTGCGGCGGAATCCGATTCGCCCGAGCGCCTCATTGAGTTCGCTCGAATGGCGACCGTTAAGTTCCGTGAACACCTTCCGCTCGACCTTGCCCGGCAGGTACGGACACGGGCTCGGGTTGGTGACGAAAAACTTAGGGAAGCGGAAGGGTGCGCTCACCCGCCGACCTTTCTCTATTGGTTACGCTGACCTTTATGCGACCGGTTAACGCCGAAGGAAAGACCGCCGGGGTGCCATTCTCGACAGACGTATGGCGGTGTCCCGGCGGGGGACAGCGAGTTAGTCGAGCGACGCGCGTTCGACTCGGAAGCCGGCAGCCTCCAACCGAACGACGACGTCGTCGATCGATTGTGGATCGCGGGCTTCGCATTCGACCTCGATCATCGTGTCCTTGGCGGGAAGCCGGGTGAAAATCCGGCTGTGATTGATCTCGATCACATTGACCCCCGCCTCGAACACCTTGGCGGTGATCGCCGCAAGTGCACCGGGCTGATCGTGCGCGGCGACATGAAGCCGCGCGATTCGCCCCTGCCGGACTAGGTCGCGGACGAGCACGTTGGCGAGCAAATGC
>JACDGO010000287.1 GCA_013821585.1 Sphingomonadaceae bacterium | reverse complement strand
ACCTTGACCACAACGGGGCGCTGTCGACGAATATGCGGTCAAGACCGAAACCAAGTTCGCCGCCGCCGACCGCGATCGCAACGGCGCTCTCACCCCGGCCGAGTCGCGACGACGCGCGTCGTCAGGAAGTTGCGGCCAAAGCCGAACTGTCCGCCCGCGCCGCTTCCGCCGTCGCAACCGGACGAGGAAGGGTGAGCATCCAGTCGGCGAGACCGGCGCGGGCGCGCGCCGCATAAAGGGCCTTGCGGTCGCCTTTCCGCGCCTTGCCCTCGAGCGGCGGGAACAGGCCGAAGTTGACGTTCGTCGGCTGATAGGTCGCGGCGCTCGCGCCGCCGGTGATATGGCCGAGGAGCGCACCGATCGCTGTCGTCGACGGGGGCGGAGTTACGGTCTCGCCCGAAAGCTCGGCCGCCGCGAACGATCCGGCGAGCAGGCCGATAGCCGCCGACTCGATATAGCCTTCGCAGCCGGTGATTTGCCCGGCGAAGCGGATGTGCGGCGCGGACTTCAGGCGCAGCATGCCGTCGAGCAGCACCGGCGCCTTGATGAACGTGTTGCGATGCAAACCTCCGAGGCGCGCGAACTCCGCATTGCAAAGTCCGGGTATCGTTCGAAAAATACTTACCTGTTCGGCGTGCTTCAGCTTGGTCTGGAAGCCGACGATGTTCCACAACGTGCCAAGCGCATTGTCCTGACGGAGCTGCACGACCGCGTAAGGCCAGCGGCCGGTCCTGGGATCGTCGAGTCCGACCGGCTTCATCGGGCCATAGCGCAGCGTGTCGACGCCGCGTTCGGCCATCACCTCGATCGGCATACAGCCTTCGAAATAGGGCGTGCCGGCTTCCCAGTCCTTGAACGCGGTCTTCTCGCCCGCGAGCAATGCGGCGTGAAAAGCGAGATACTGGTTCCGATCGAGCGGGCAGTTGATGTAATCCGCTCCCTCGCCTTTGTCCCATCTGGACGCCATCCAGGCGACATCCATGTCGATCGTCTCGCGGTGGACGATCGGCGCGAGCGCATCGAAAAAGGCGAGCGCGTCCTTGCCCGTCTCCGCGGCGATCGCGGCGGCGAGCGCGGATCCGGTCAGCGGCCCGGTCGCGATGATGGCTGGGCCTTGCGGCAAGGCATCGACACGCTCGCGCATGAGCGTGACGTTCGGATGATTCGCGATCGCGCGCGTGACGCCGTCCGAAAAGCCGTCGCGATCGACCGCGAGCGCCGATCCGGCGGGAACGCGATGCGCGTCGGCTTCACGCATGATCAGCGAGCCGAGCGCTCGGAGCTCGGCATGAAGCACGCCGACGGCGTTGCGCTCGGGATCGTCGGAGCGAAAGCTGTTCGAGCAGACCAGCTCGGCGAGCGCGTCGGTGCGGTGCGCGGGCGTGCCCTCGACCCCGCGCATCTCGGACAGGCGAACGTGCAATCCCGCCTCGGCGAGCCGCCACGCCGCCTCGGACCCCGCGAGGCCGCCGCCGATGACATGGATGTCGTGGATCGCGCGCTCCGGGTCTAGAAATGGTCGGTCTTCGCGCGCCTATCGAACTTCTTGCGACGCGCCGAGGTGGTAAGCAGGTTAGAAGACGTCCGGCAAGGCCGCCGATGGAATCCATCGCTTCGGGATGAACCGCCCCGATGTCCGCCGTTCGGCGCGGCTCCTTGTACACCTCGGATTTCGCGCCTAAACCTACATGCAGTTCCGTTGCGTCGCGTCCGTGCGTCACATTAATTCGCTCCGTCGGCGGAGCGATTGTGGAGGGGACATCCATGACAATCATCGCTCGGGCCGCGCTTGCGGCCGCCGTTGTCGCATTCGCGTCCAGCGCCGCGCTCGCGCAGGACGCGGTGAAGGTCGATCCGAAACACTACAAGGTCTTGATCGACAATGCGCAGGTGCGCGTGCTGCGGATTCACTATGGCCCGCACGAAACGAGCGTGCGGCACTCGCACCCCGATTCCGTCGTGACCTATCTTACCGACGCGCGGACAAAAATGCTTCTCGGCAACGGCAAGACGATCGTGTCCACCGGCAAGGCCGGAGAGTCCGCCTGGACGCCGGCTGGCGTTCACACACCTACGAATCTCAACAATGCGCCGTTCGAAGCGATTCTGGTCGAGCTGAAACGGCCCGCAGTGCGCGCGAGGAAATAGCTTCGGAGGCGTGGTCCCTGCGGTCCGCGGTGTTAATTGGTCGGGGAGACAGGATTCGAACCTGCGACCCCCTGGTCCCAAACCAGGTGCGCTACCAGCCTGCGCCACTCCCCGAGGTCGGGCGCGGTTAGCGCGCCCGTGCGGCTAGAACAAGGCGGCGAGCGTGAAGGAGAGGCGCGGGCTCCGGTTACCGCTGTCATAGCGCGGACCGGTGAGCGGAGCGGCGATCTCCGCCGCCGCCGTGAACGGGCCGACGGTCATGCGTACGCCGCCGCCAGCGGAGGCGAGCGATGAACGATAGTCGCTGTCCTTGTCGGACACCTTGCCGCCGTCGACGAACGCATAGAGCTCGGCGCGTTTGACCGGCTTGGGCGTTTTGGGCAGCCGGAACGACAGCTCGAGCGACCCCGCCGCGCCTTCGTCGCCGAGCCGTTCGCCATAGTCGTAGCCGCGCAACAGGCGAGCGCCGCCGAGCGAGAATTGCTCGCTGACGAGAAGGGGTCGCGTCGCGAGCTGGGTTTCGCCCGTGACGCGCAGGGTGAACTTCTTGCCGAGCGGGCGCGCCCAATTGAAATCTGCGTTCCACGCAACGAAACGCCCCGATCCGTTCGGGCGCGAGCTCAGATCGTCGCCCAGCTTGGTCGCATCGAACAAACCAACGCCGATCGAGGCCAAGGCCGTCGCATGCAGCACGCCGCCGGCGGCGATGCCATAGCCGTCGAGGCCGAACTGGAGCGCGGACACGCGATCGGTGCGCAAGGTCAGCGAATCTCCGGCGTCGAGCCTGCCACGGCGGACGGCGAACCCGCCGGTCGCCCAGACCGACGCCTTGCGCGAGCGCAGCAACGGTTGGCGCGCGTCGAGGGCGATCTCATAATTTTCGCCGGTGATGCCGAGTTCGCGGAAGGCGCCGCTTGCCGCCGACTTCGCGTAATAGCCCGAAATTCCGACCTCGAGGCCCGATGCTCCGGGCTGGACCGCGTAGCGTGCGCTCGCGAGGCGGAATTCACGTGGCTGCGCGGGAGTGATCGCGCCCCCGATCGTGAGTGCGTCGTGTCGCAGCGCAAGTCCGTTGACGTCCAGCCCCAGTTGCGCGCGCACCGGGCCGATCAGGCTGGTACCGCGATTGTCGAGCAGCGCGCGACCCGAAATCCGGTCGTAGGTGACAGGGACGATTAGGATGTTTCGTCCGTCCTCGCGGCGCAGGCGCGCGGCGCCGACAGTCATGCCGGGGACGTCGCCCGCAGTCAGCAACGCGGTTTCGAGGGCGCCGCGCGTCACCGGCCGGCCGTTCGCGAGCACGCCCAGAATATGTTCCAGCCCGGCATGGCCGCCGCCCTCGATCTGCACCTGGTCGACGCGGCCTTCGTCGATGCGCACGATCAGCATGCCCGTGGCGAGCGACTGGCGGGGGATCGAGGCGCGCGCGAAGATATAGCCGCGTCCTCTCGCGACATCGGCGACGGCGGTTGCCACGGCGCGGAGCTCGTCGGCGCTGAGCACCTGGCCGAGCCACGGCGCGATCGCGGGCGCGAAGTCCGACGGGCGCAGCACCACGGCGCCTTCGACGCGGATGCTGCCGACTAGCACGCCGGCGGCGGGGGACGCCATGACGTCGGCACGTTCCGGGGTTTCGACCGGAGCGGGAGCCGCCGTGTGCGCCGCCACGGGAGGCGCGACGAGATCCGGACTTGCGATCAGCGGCCGGCCGCGATCGAGCCGGCCCTGCGCGAGCGCGGGACCGGCGAGCGTCACCGCGAGCGCGGCGAAGAAAATGGCGAAACGGCGATTCATCTGATGTCCCGGCGCTTCCGCTAACCGCCAAGTGTTTAAGAAATCCCCCTATTTCCGAACGGATTGACGA
>JACDGO010000286.1 GCA_013821585.1 Sphingomonadaceae bacterium | reverse complement strand
AAAAAGAAGAACCACCCCTGGCCCCTCCACAAAGTCTTGGAGGGGAAATCGAAGGATTAACACGCGTCGACGACGGCGTGCGCGAAGGCGGCGAGGTCAGCCGATTCTACGACCCGATGATCGCCAAGCTGATCACCTGGGCACCGACACGCGAGGGCGCGATCGACCGCCAGATCGCCGCGCTGGATACTTTCGAGATCGAGGGGCCGGGGCACAATATCGATTTCCTGTCGGCGCTGATGCAGCATCCGCGTTTCCGCGCGGGCGAACTGACGACGGGATTCATCGCCGAGGAATATCCCGACGGTTTCCACGGCGCGCCCGCCTCGCCCGAACTGCTGCGTTCGCTCGCCGCGATCGCCGCCTTCGCCGCGACCGCCGAGGCCGATCGCGCGCGGCGCATCGATGGCCAGCTCAGCAAGCGTCTGCGCCCGCCGTCACGGTGGGAAGTGAAGCTGGGCGGCGCGCTACACGAGGTCGAGATCGGGACCGAAGCGATCGAGGTCGACGGCGAGGCGATCGACATCGCGCTCGAATATACGCCGGGGGACCGGTTGGTGGAGGTTGAACTCCCTGTTCCCCCGCGAAGGCGGCGGTCCAGTTCCGTGGTCAAAGCTGGACCCCCGCCTTCGCGGGGGAACGAGGTGTTGGCCGTCAAGGTCGCCCGCACGCGCACCGGCTTCAAGCTGACCACGCGCGGCGCGTCGCACCTCGCGCGCGTGCTTCCCGCTCACGTCGCGCCGCTCGGCCGCCACATGATCGACAAGGTTCCGCCCGACCTGTCGAAGTTCCTGCTTTCGCCGATGCCGGGCCTGCTCGTCGCGCTCCACGTCGGCGCGGGGGACAAGGTCGAGGCAGGCCAGCCGCTCGCAGTCGTCGAGGCGATGAAGATGGAGAATATCCTGCGCGCGGGGAAGAGCGGCGCGGTGAAAAGCATCGACGCCGCTGTCGGAGACAGCCTCGCGGTGGACGAAGTGATCCTCGAACTGGAGTAACCCACGCTAATCGAGCGCGCGCCGCATCCCGACGTGGCTCGCGACGAAGCCGAGCCGTTCGTAGAAGCGATGCGCGTCGGTCCGCGTGCGCTTCGAGGTGAACTGAACTATCCGGCAGCCGCGCTCGCGGCAGCGCGCGACCGCCCATTCGATCATCGCCGCGCCGAGCCCGCGGCCGCGCAGCGGGCTCGCTATCCGCACCGCCTCGATCTGCCCGCGCCACGCGCCGCGAAACGACAGGCCGGGGAGAAAGCTCAGCTGCATCGTCCCGACGACCGCGCCGCCCGACTCGGCGACGACGAGCATCTGGTTGGGATCGGCGTCGATCGCGGCGAAGGCGGCGGCATAGCCGGGATCGAGCGGCGGCGTCGCGTCCTCGCGCGCACGGCCGTTCACGTCGTCGGCGAGCAGCGCGGCGATGACAGCGAGATCGGCTTCGGTGGCGGCGCGCATGTGAAGCGCGGTCATTCGGCCGCTTTCTCGATCCGGATCAGCAACGCCCCCTCGCTCACCTGCGCGCCGGCGATCGCACTCAGCTTGGCGATCGTCCCGTCGAACGGCGCGACCAGCGAATGCTCCATCTTCATCGCCTCAAGCTTGACGAGCTTCTGGCCCTTTGTCACCGCGTCGCCCGCCGCGACCTCCACCGCGATGATCCGGCCAGGCATGGGAGAGAGGATGGTGCCGGAGGATGCGCAGCCTGTACCAGCAACGGCAGCATAACGCGTCCGAACCGCTAAGGCTTCGCCCTCGTCGAATACCACGACCCCGCTGGCTGTCGCCGCACTCGACGTAAACCGGTGAAGCCAGTCGTTGGGAAGCGTCACGGTTTCCGTGGCTTCACTATCGGCGAGCGCAACGCGCAGGTTATCGGAGGCATTCAGCCGAAAGCCGATCCGTTGCCGCCAGACGTCACCTGGGCGTTTGAAACGCAGTTCATCCGCAGGCGTCCCGTAACTTGATCCGACGGGATTAATCTCACGGGCGATGAGAGCGACGGCGGCATCTTGCCGCAGCGATGTTAGCGCATGCGATCGATCGACCAGATCACGCTCATGCTCGCCAATGAAACCCGTCGTGACATCGCCCGCGAGAAATTCAGGATGGCTCAGGGCGCGACGCAGGAAGCCGGCGTTCGTCCGAACAGGCCAGATTTCGACGCCGCCACAATTTCCAGAGAGAATTTCGACAGCGTCAAGCCGATTGGCGGCATGTACGACAATCTTTGCGATCATCGGATCGTAAAAAGGACTAACCTCATCACCTTCGGTAATGCCGGTTTCAACGCGGTCGCCGGGAATGATGAAGTGGTCCAATGACCCAACACTTGGCAGAAACCCCGTTGTCGGATCCTCCGCATACAACCGCGCCTCGATCGCCCAGCCGTCGATGCTCAGCTCGTCCTGCCGCTTCGGCAACGGCTCACCGCTCGCCACGCGGAGTTGCCATTCGACCAGGTCGACGCCGGTAATTTCCTCGGTTACCGGGTGCTCGACCTGCAGCCGGGTGTTCATTTCCATGAACCAGATGCGGTCGGCGCGCAGGCCGTCGCTCGCGTCGGCGATGAATTCGATCGTGCCCGCGCCGACATAGTCGACCGCCTTCGCCGCCTTGACCGCCGCCGCGCAGAGCTGCTCGCGCATCGCCGCGTCCATGCCCGGCGCGGGGGCTTCCTCGATCACCTTCTGGTGGCGGCGCTGGAGCGAGCAGTCGCGTTCGAACAGATGGACGATGTTGCCATGAGTGTCACCAAACACCTGCACCTCGATATGACGCGGGCGCTCGATGTATTTCTCGATCAGGACGTGATCGTTGCCGAACGAGGACATCGCCTCGCGCCGGCAAGAGGCGAGCGCATCGGCGAAGTCCGCCGCCGCCTCCACCTTGCGCATCCCCTTGCCGCCGCCGCCCGCCACCGCCTTGATGAGCACGGGATAGCCGATCGCCTCGGCCTGCTCGGCGAGGAAGGCCGGATCCTGGTTCACACCCATATAGCCGGGCGTAACGGGCACGCCCGCTTCGGCCATCAGTGTCTTGGCCGCGTCCTTCAGCCCCATCGCGGTGATGCTGGCCGGGCGCGGCCCGACCCAGACCAGCCCGGCGTCGATGACCGCCTGCGCGAACTCGGCATTTTCGCTGAGGAACCCATAGCCCGGATGAATCGCCTCCGCGCCCGCCGCCGCGGCGGCGGCGATGACCTTCTCGCCGACCAGATAGCTCTCGCACGCCGGCGATGGCCCGATATGCACCGCCTCGTCCGCCTGCCGCACATGCAGCGCCTTGGCATCGGCATCCGAATAAACCGCGACCGTCCGGATCCCCATCGCCCGCGCGGTACGGATGATCCGGCAAGCGATCTCGCCCCGGTTCGCGATGAGGAGGGAGGTGATCACAAAATCCTCCCCGAGCGAAGCTCAGGGAGGATTAAACTACGCGCGATTTTCTCGCGGGTCCAGTCGCTTCGGGTCATTGAGCCGGGCAGCCCGCGGTGCGCGACGAGAAGGTCAGGTTCATGACCTTCCACCGGCCATTCTCACCCACCAGGTCGAAATGGTCGAAACCGCAATTGCTGACCTTGCCGCCGACCTGAACGACGTACTTCGCCCAGACCATTGCGACATCACCGTCGATCTCGATCGCTGGATCGCTGGTCGTTTCCAGCCAACCGTCGCCGGGCTTGGTGCGCGCCGCGAACTGAGCCCAACTTTCTTGGCGAAGGCCGGACCTACCGGGAAGCGTTCCGTTCGCCGTTACGCGGCCTTCGGGATAGACGAGACGGAGAATTCCGGCGGCATCGCCGACCTGGAAAGCTGCCAACAACTGGTTGATCGGCGCAAGCACCGCCTGCTCGGCGATCGAAGATGTCGGAGCCGCCCCCGCTTTGGGCAACCTATTCGGCGCCGACTGAATAGCTAGCGCGAGGAGTATTGGAAGCATCATCATCACATCCTAAACACCCCGAACCGAGGCGCCTCCTCGACCGGGGCATTGAGCGTGGCCGCGAACGCCAGGCCCAGGAC
>JACDGO010000285.1 GCA_013821585.1 Sphingomonadaceae bacterium | reverse complement strand
ATCCAGTCCGCTTATACTCTTCACGAGCGATATCATCCCAGGCCATGTGGTTCTCCAGCTTCTCGACAAAGATGGCTGAATCACAAACCTATGATATCGCTCAACTACTTTCCGTTCAGGCTCTTAGACCGGCCAAGCGAGGTTTCCGGACTTGCGAGGCCGCGTTCGCGGTCCAGCTTCCACCGCACCGGCTTGCCGAGATCGTCCGCCTTTCCAGCGAGGCTGGCGCTGAGCGCGGGACCGACGATGGTGTCCAGACTATCGGCATAGTCCCGATTGAGGCGAAGGCGCCCGATCCGAATGACGAGGGTGTCGCCCGGAGCGGCGGTGGCGATGAAGAAGGGGCCGGTCTGCGGATTGCCGTATAAGGCGCGGGTGATGCCCTTCTCGTCGACGCCGCCAGAATCGATCGTGGTCGTATGGACAGTATCGCCCGGCCAGATCGTGAGAACCGGTAGTCTATGCGGACTGAACGCGTTGGAGTAATCGGCGGGCGTGAAGTCATAGCGACGCGGCGGGCCAGGCGGGCGTTCGGCGATGCGCCGGGCGGTGAAGGGGTGCATTGCCCGCGCTCTTGAATCGTTCGTGTCGGGAAGATCAGCGGTCCCGCTAATTTCATCGTTGTCGATGACGCCTCGATACGAATAGGTCGCTTTATCCGAGGTGGTCGCGGTAAATTCGATGGTGCGCCCGGTGCGCCGCCCAATCAGTGCATCCCCGTCCAGATCGCCGCCGAGTTTCGTCCCGTCGGATGTCAGGCTGAGTGTCTGATAGACCGGATTGCCCCACAGATGCGTCGTCAGCACCCAGGTTTCGGTCTTCGACTGCGCGAGCGCCATGATCGGCGCGACGCACACGAGCAGAGCAAAAAATCCGCGCATGAATACTGTCCCCGCAATTTGGCCGCACCGCCATATGGCGGGGACTGGGCCTTGGCTACCGTGCGCCGCTATCGAGCGAGGTGGGTTTTGCCCGAAGGATTCTGAGTTCAGCACGCGTTAAAGCACTGAGTTTCAGGATCATCGCAATGTTCGACCAAGCCATCGCCGCCAATCGCTTCGGGCTCGGCGCGCGTCCCGGAGAACGCATCGAAGGTGATGCGCGGCGCGCGTTGCTCGCGCAGTTCGATCGCTTCGATCCCAAGCCCGCCGCGTTCGCGTCCGCGCCCGACCGGAAAACGGTGGCGGGCGGGCTGGCCGATTATCTCGAACAGGCACGCGGGTTGCGTCAGCAGGGCGGCGGCCGAAAGCAGCAAGCGCAGCCGCAAACGATGACGGCGGCGCCGATCGCGCCAAAGCCAGCCAGGGATGCGATGCAACAGGCGCGAAAATACGTCCGTCAGGAAAGCCGCGGCGAATATATCGCGCTGGTTGGCGCGCGCGCCAACGCGGCGCTTATCAGCTCCGCGCCGTTCGTCGAGCGGCTGACGCATTTCTGGGCGAACCATTTCGCGGTTTCGGCCGACAAGCTGACCGTGATTGGCCTCGCCGGACTGCTCGAGTTCGAGGCGATTCGCCCCAACGTGCTCGGCACGTTCAGCGACCTCCTCTTCGCCGTCGAGCGGCATCCGGCGATGCTGCTCTATCTCGATCAGGCGCAGTCGATCGGGCCGAACAGCGCCGTCGGCGCGCGTGTCGCGGCGCGCGGCGTGCGTAAGGTCGGGCTCAACGAGAATCTCGCGCGCGAAATCATGGAGCTGCATACGCTCGGTGTTCGCACTGGCTATGCTCAAGGGGACGTCACCGAATTCGCGCGTGCCCTGACCGGCTGGACGGTGTCGGGGATCGGCCGCGGGCCGGGCGTGCGGATGCTCGGCATTTCCGGCAATCCGGGCGATTATGCGTTCGTGCCCGCCATGCACGAACCCGGCGAGCGCACGATCATGGGCCGCCGTTACGCGCAGCAGGGCGAGGCGCAGGCGCGCGCGATCATCGCTGACCTCGCGACCAATTCGGCAACCGCGACGCACATTTCGACCAAGCTCGCGCGGCATTTCACGGACGACACGCCGCCGCCCGCGCTGGTCGCACGGCTCGCGGACAGCTTCAACCGCAGCGGTGGCGACCTGCCGAGCCTTTATCGTGTACTGATCGACGCGCCCGAAATCTGGGCCGCGCCTTCGGCAAAGTTCAAGACGCCGTGGGACTGGACGATCTCGGCCAATCGCGCGCTCGGCGTGCAGTCGGTCGAGGCGCAGCCGGTGGCCGGGCTGCTCGTCCAGCTCGGTCAACCGATCTGGAAGCCCGGATCGCCCGCCGGATATGACGACATCGACGCGAGCTGGGCGGGGCCCGATGCGCTGGTGCGCCGGGTCGAGGCGGCCGAACGGATCGCGGCGAAGATGGGCGCGAACGCCGACGCGCGCGCACTTGCGCCGCGGGTTCTTCCGGGCACGCTGACTCCGGCGACCGCGCAAGCGATCGCGCGCGCCGACAGTCCCGGGCAAGCTCTCGCGCTGATGCTTGTCGCGCCCGAATTCATGCGGAGATGACGATGTTTGATTCCGGGCTCGACCGACGCCAACTGATCCTGCGCGGCGCGATGGGCGCGAGCGTGCTCGCGCTGCCCGGCATGGCGTTCGCACAGGCAACGACCGAGCGGCGCTTCGTCTTCATCATTCAGCGCGGCGCGGCTGATGGCCTCAACACTGTAATGCCGCTCGCCGACCCCGGCTTCGCCAATGCGCGCGGCAGCCTCGCGATCGAGGGCGGGGCCAAGCTCGACGGACTGTTCACGCTCCACCCGTCGCTCGCCGAGACCGCGAAGCTGTATGCGGCGAAGGAAGCGCTGTTCGCGCACGCGGTCGCCTCGCCCTATCGCGATCGCTCGCATTTCGACGGGCAGAACGTGCTCGAGACCGGCGGGACCGCCGCCTATCAGCTGCGCGACGGTTGGCTCAACCGGCTACTCGCGCAGCTCCCCAGGAGCGAGGCGTCGGCGATCGCGGTGTCGGCGACGGTGCCGGTCGCGCTGCGCGGGCATGTCGAGGTCGCGAGCTACGCGCCCTCGGCGCTGCCGCAAGCGTCCGACGACCTGCTTCAGCGCGTGACCGCGCTTTACGAAACCGACCAGCAACTCCATCCGCTTTGGGCGAGCGCGATGGCGACGCGCGCGATGACCAGCGACCTGACCGCCGCGGGTGGTCAGAACGCGGCGGCGACCGGCGCGCTCGCGGCGCGGCTGCTGACCGGCCCGGGGTCGGCGCGGATCGCGATGATCGAGACCGGCGGCTGGGACACACATGCGCAGCAGAAGGGGCGGCTCGCGGCGCAACTGAAGGGCCTCGACGCGATGCTCGCCGCGCTCAGGACCGGCCTCGGCCCGGCATGGCGCGACACGCTTGTCCTCGTTGCGACCGAGTTCGGGCGCACGGTCGCGGTCAACGGCACCGGCGGCACCGACCACGGCACGGGCTCCGCGGCGATGTTGATCGGCGGCGCGGTCGCGGGCGGGCGCGTCGTTACCGACTGGCCGGGCATGGCGCAGGCGAACCTCTACGAAGCGCGCGACCTGAAGCCGACGCTCGGCCTCGACACGCTGATCGCCACCGCGCTCGCGCAGCACTATGCGCTCGATCCGGCCCGCGTGACGCGGGCGCTCTTCCCCGAAACACCCGCCACGCGCTACGACGCGAAGCTGATCCGCGCATAGCTTTCCCAGCAGCCGTGATTGCGGCTAAGGGCGCGGCCATGTCCCTCTATTCCGATTTTACAGCGCGGCTCGGCGCCGTGCTCGACCGACTGCCTGAGGTCGCGGGGGTGTCGCGCGGCGGTGTGACCGTCGAGCCGCCGCGCGATGCGAGCCACGGCGATCTCGCGACCAACGCCGCGATGGTGCTGGCGAAGGATGCCAAAACCAAGCCGCGCGATCTTGCGGAACAGATCGCCGCAAAGTTGCGCGCCGATGGCCTGATCGACAAGGCCGAGATCGCCGGTCCCGGCTTCATCAACCTGACCCTGAAGGCGCAGGTCTGGTCGGATGCGCTGCGGACCGTGCTGCGGGAGGGGGACGGCTATGGCC
>JACDGO010000284.1 GCA_013821585.1 Sphingomonadaceae bacterium | reverse complement strand
CGTCGGCATCGCGGCGCTGATCATACCGGGCACGATCTTCACGCGCCTGGCGTCGAACATCCTGCGCGGCGCCGGCAAGGTCGGCGCGTCGCAGGCGATCGAGGGGCCGATAGGGACGGGGATCGCCGGCGCTCTGCTCGCGCTCGCGATGGTCACACGCCACGCGTCCGATCCCTTGCTTCCCTCGATTCTCTACGTCGCCGGTTGGACGGTCGGTGTGATCTACGCGCTGGCGATGATGGCGCGCGTGATGCGAAGCTGGGCGCCGCCCGCACCGTTCCGGGAAAAGCTGCTCAAGTCGGGCCTGCCGATTCTCGTCGCCAACTTCGGCAATATGTCAATCGACTGGTTCGCGACGGTGCTGCTCGCGGCGACGCACGGTCCGGCCGCGGCGGGCATATTCCGGGTTGGCTATCAGATCGCGACGAGCGTTCGCTTGCTCGCAGTCACGTCGGAGACGATCCTTCAGGCGCCGATGGCGGCAAGCTACGCGCGCGGCGATTTTGAACGAATCGGCAGTCTGGTGCGGAAGACCGTGGTCGCACTGCTGCTGGTGTCGATGCCGCTGTTGCTCGCGATCCTGATCGCGCCGGGCTGGCTGATGGGGATTTTCGGCAAGAGCTTCGTGTCGGGGACCGCGGCGATGCAGGTGCTGGTAGTGGGCCAGATCGCCGGACTGGTGCTGAGTGGCGCGGGTTCGGTGCTGGTCATGGCGCACCGCGAAAATTACGCGGTCGGGTTCACGCTTGCCGGCGCGGTGCTCGCGGCGCTGCTGTCGTGGCTGTTGATCCCGCCCTATGGCGCGCTCGGCGCCGCGATCGCGACGAGCATTCCCTTCATCTTGATCAGAGTGGCGGCGGTTGCTGGCATGCGCTACATCGTCGGCATCCCCTTGCTGCGCAGCGGGGTCGCGCGCGACGGGGGCGCGGGACAGTGAGGCAAGCGTGACGACCTATCGGATCGCAGGGCTGAACCCGCCGCGCCGTCCGCTAGGCGCGCGTCTCCGAGCGTTGCTGAGCGCGAAGGCCGCGCCGGTACTCGACGGCTATCAAGTCGAGCGCGCTCCGCTTCGGCGCTGGCTGCGTCGCAACTTCGTGCTCTCGCTGATCGCGCTCAGCGCTGTGATTTACGGTGTGTTGTTTACCATCATGCCGCTCGCCTTCGTCGTCTTTCTCGCGCTTCCCATTGTTGTGCTTGCCCTGACGGTGATCTGGGCGCTGCCCGAGATCGGTCACGCCCCGGTCCGGCTGGTGAACCGTCTGTTCTACCTACTGTTCGGCGTGATGCTGCTATGGCCGAACTATATCGCGCTCGATTTCGGCGGTTTGCCGTGGATCTCGCTGAGGCGCATCGTCGTTGCGCCGCTGATCCTGCTTTTCTTAATCGCGCTATCGGTGTCGCGCGCCTTCCGCAAGCAGTTGACCGACGTGCTCGTGACGATTCCGGCGATGTGGAAGCTGATGGTCTTCTTTGTCGCCGTGCAGACGTTGTCGATCGGGATGTCGACGGCTCCGCTTGCGTCGATCAAGCTTTGGCTAAACGATCAAGCGTTCTGGACTGCTGTCTTTTTCATCTGCGCCTATGTCTTCGCGCGGGAAGGAGCGATCACACGCTGGGTGAAGCTGATGGTCTGCATCGCGATCGTGCTGTCGATCGTCGGTGTCGTTGAGGCGCGCGCTCAGCACGTGCTGTGGCTCAACCATATCCCGTCTTTTCTTCGGATCGACGACCAGGCCGTACAGGAGATGCTTAAGGCGCATTTTCGTGACGGCGGCTACCGCGCGAGCAGCACCTTCACGGTGCCGCTCGCCTTCGCCGAGTTCCTCGCCGTCATGACACCGTTCGTCGCTCATTACGTGGTTACGACACGGACTACCGTCGAGCGAGTTTTCTTCGTTCTGGCGGATCTCTTAATTTTCATTGCGATCCTGACGACGGGCGCCCGGCTCGGCATCGTCGGCTTTCTCGCTGGGCATCTCTGCTACATTTTCCTGTGGAGCGTCCGGAAATGGCGCTGGGGCGGGCGCTCGCTGATCGGACCGACGTTAACGATCCCCTATCCGTTGCTCGCCTTCGCCTTCGTCCTATCGGCCATATATGTGCCCGCGGTCCATAACCGCGTGCTCGGTGGTGGCTCGTCGGGATTCAGCGACGACGCGCGCAAAATCCAGTATCAGATGGCACGTCCAAAATGGCTTCACAGCCCGCTGATCGGCTACGGCCCGGGCGAAAGCGGCGACGTGCTCGGCTTTTTCACCGAAGGTGGCGTGCTCACCGTGGACAGCTATCCACTCTCGCTCTCGCTCGACTACGGGTTTCTCGGGCTGATTTCATTCGTGTCGATGCTCGTCATCGGCGTCGTACGCATGGTTAGGGTTGCGACCCTCGCCGCCGGGGAGGCGTCTATCGAGATGGCCGCGCCACTCGCCTGCGCGATCGTCGTATTCATGACAACGAAGCTGGTGCTGAGCCAGGAAGACAATAACCCACTGGTCTATGCTTTCCTGGCAATGGCGGTCGCGATTGAATATCGGCGCGAGAGACTCGCGACGGCCGCTAGGCCGCGCGGGACCCTATTAGAGATTTGACCAACCGGGAAACGGCGCGCGCGATCATACCGTCGGGAAACAGGGCGACCAGCTGTTGTGCGGTGAGCAGGTTACGGTCTGCACGTCGCGCATCGCGGCGTCGATGCCGACGGCGACCGCTTCCGTGTGCGCACCGCGTCCGGCCAGACCTGGAACAGCGGCGTTTCGCAATGCGGCTGGATCGCGACAGAAGTGTGGTGCCTGGAGGAAATAGCGCGGTGCGGGCCCGTGTACCTCGCGGGCCGTCGCCATCATCTCCGACCAATGGCCGACATGCTCTATGATGCTGTTCGCATGGACGATGCCGAAGCCGTTGTCGGGATGTAGGTCAACGTGCGCGCGTACCTTCCGTGCGGATGCGGATGCGGAACGGTGCGTCGCCGCACGCCTCGACACCGAGGTTGACCAATGCGAAGTCTAGCGGGAGGTGCATCCACAGCGGTTCGAGCGCGTGCCAATAGTCGACCATGCCGACGATATCGAGCACGCGAATCCGCCAGCCGATTATCCCAAGCGGTCGACGAGCGCGATGTCGCGAATCGCTCGCGGCGAGAACGGTCGAGATGATTTCCATCGTCGCGATTTCCCGTGACGGGCGGAGCGGCAGACCAGGATGAAAAGGCGATACAAACTTCGGGCGCGGGCTGCTAGGCACGCTTTGTATTTCGGCGTGCAGGAAGATCGCGCCGGTTTCGGGCGGGGGACCGTGGACAGCCAATATTTCAGTCATGTGCGTAGCGAGATCGCGCCGCTCATCCATCTCACTCCCTCCCGGGTGCTCGAGATTGGCTGCGGGACGGGCGCCACGCTTGGCTGGCTACGCTCGCGCTTTCCGGGCGCGCACCTCACGGGCGTAGAGGGCGCCGAGGAGAATCGCGACGCCCTCGCGCGCGTCGCCGACGACGCGGTCATCGCCGATCTCGACCAAGGGCTTCCCGTAGAGGGCAGGTTCGACCTGATCCTCGCGCTTGACGTACTCGAGCATCTAAAAGATCCCGAGGCCATGATGAAAGCGGCGGCGGCGCGCCTGACGCCGAATGGCGAAATGATCATCTCGCTTCCGAACATCGCCCATTTTTCCGTGCTCGGCCCGCTGCTTTTCAAACGGCGCTTCGACTATGCCGCGGCCGGCATCATGGACCGGACGCATTTGCGCATGTTCACCGAATCGAGCGCGTTGCGGCTCGCAAACGACGCCGACCTAACGGTTACCGAGGGCATCGTTAACGGACCTGACAACCCGCGCGCGAGGCTTCTTGACAAGGCGTCTCTCGGCATCATACGTCACTGGCTGACACGCCAATATGTTTTTCGCGCCGTCCATGGTTCGATTCAATCGCCGGTCAACTGGCGACCATCCGGCCTAACGCAACAAGCCAACGCGCAGAGATGATGCGGACGCCCTTGTGGGGATCGTTCTGCGCGTTCCTGTTC
>JACDGO010000283.1 GCA_013821585.1 Sphingomonadaceae bacterium | reverse complement strand
CGCCTCGTCGACGCGCGTCCTCGTCACCTCAGTCGTGCGCGACTGCTACAGCGGGCGGCGGATGGCGCGGGTGATGAGCCTTGCGCAGATGATCTTCTTCGTGTCACCGATCCTCGCGCCAAGCCTCGGTTCACTGCTCCTCCTGCTCGGGCCGTGGCGGTGGAATTTCTGGGCGCTGGGGGCGATGGGCGCGCTGATCGCCAGCTGGACGACCTTACGCCTGCCCGAAACACTCCATCCGGAGGATCGGCGGCCGATCTCGATCGCATCGCTCACCGCCGCGTACCGGATGACGCTCGGCAGCCGCTTCTCGCTCGGTTACACCCTCGCGCAGGCGCTGCTGTTCGGCGCGCTGCTCGGCTATATCAACTCGTCGGAGCAGATCGTGGCGGGCGTCTTTCACCGCCCAAGCGCCTTCCCCTTCGCGTTCGCCGGGATCGCGCTGGCGATGGGCCTGTCGACCTTCGCCAATTCGCGCCTCGTCGAGCGTTACGGCACCCGCAAGCTGTCGCATGGCGCGTTGCTCTCGGTGATCGTGGTCGGCGCGCTGCATTTCGCGGTCGCGTCGAGCGGCGCGGAGACTCTGGTCAGCTTCATCCTGCTCCAGGCGTTGCAGATGTCGGCGTTCGGCCTGATCGGATCGAACTTCTCGTCGATGGCGATGGAGCCGGTCGGGCATATCGCCGGCACCGCCTCGTCGATCCAGGGCTTCGTCTCGACCGTCGGCGGCGCGACGATCGGCATCGTCATCGGCCAGGCGTTCGATGGCACGACGGTCCCGATCGCGACGGGATTCACATTGGCGGGACTTGCCGCGCTGGGGATCGTGCTCGTGACCGAGGGCGGGCGGCTGTTCGTCGCGCGCAATCCCCAGGTTTAGGCCGCGAGTCCTTCGAACTGGAGCCGCGCCAGCCGCGCATAGAGGCCGCTCGATCGGCTGAGCGCGTCGTGCGTGCCTTCCTCGACGATGCGGCCGTCCTCCATGACGATGATACGGTCGGAGGCGCGCACCGTCGCGAGCCGGTGGGCGATGACGATCGTCGTGCGGTCGGCCATCAGCCGTTCGAGCGCGTCCTGAACCAACCGCTCGGACTCCGCGTCGAGTGCCGAAGTCGCCTCATCGAGCAGCAGGATCGGCGCGTCGCGCAGGATCGCGCGCGCGATCGCCATGCGCTGGCGCTGGCCGCCCGAAAGGCGCGCGCCGCCCTCGCCCATATAGGTGTCGAGCCCCTCGGGAAGCTTACGCAAGAATTCCGCGGCGTTCGCCGCCTCGGCCGCCGCCCATAGAGCCGCATCGTCGGCCTCCCAGCGGCCGTAGCGCAGATTGTCGCGCGCCGAAGCCGCGAAGATCACCGTCTCCTGCGGCACCATCGCGATGCGCGCGCGCGTCCACGCCGGGTCGGTCAGCGGCAGCGCGACGCCGTCGACCGAAACATGGCCCTCCTGCGGATCGTAGAACCTCTGGATCAATTGAAAGAGCGTCGTCTTGCCCGCGCCCGACGGGCCCACCACCGCGACCGTTTCTCCCGGCGCGATCGCCAGCGAGAAATCGTGGAGCGCGCTGACCTCGGGCCGCGTCGGATAGCGGAAGGTGACATGGTCGAAATCGACCCGTCCCTGCGGCGGCTCGGGCAGCGCCAACGGAACCGCGGGCGCGGCGATGCCGGGTGTCTCATTGAGCAGCTCGCCCAGGCGTCCGGCCGCGCCCGAACCTCGCAACAGGTCGCCGTAGACCTCGGTCAGCGCGCCGAACGCGCCCGCGACGAGGCCGCCGGTCAGAACGAAAGCGGCGATCGCGCCTCCCGACATCCGCCCCGCCTGAACGTCGAGCGCGCCCTGCCACATCACCAGCACGATCGATCCGAACAGCAGGAGGATGACGATCGCCGTCATCGCCGCGCGGATGGTGATCCGCCGACGCGCGGTTCCGAACGCGCTCTCGACCGCGCCTTTGAAGCGCTCGGCCTCGCGGTCCTGCTGGCCGAAAGCCTGAACGATCTTCATCGCGCCGAGCACTTCGTTGATCATCGCCCCGACGTCGGCGATCCGGTCCTGGCTCGCGCGCGACAGTTTTTGCAGGCGCTTGCCGATGAAGGTGATCGGCAGGACGATGACCGGAAGACCGAGCAGCAGCATTCCGGTCAGCTTCGGTGCGAGCGTGAACAAATAGATGATGCCCCCCGTCCCGATCACGAGATTTCGAAGCGCGACCGACATGGTCGTGCCGACGACCTGCTCGATCACGGTCGTATCGGCCGTAACGCGCGAGGCGATTTCCGATGGGCGATTCTCTTCGAAAAATGCGGGTGCGAGGCGCAGCAGGTTGGTCTGCACCGCCGCGCGCACGTCGGCCACGACCCGCTCGCCGAGCAACGCGACGAGATAGAAGCGCGACGCGGTCGCGATCGCGAGCACGACGACGATCATCAGAAGATATTCGAACCAGCGCGCGATGTTTCCGCCCGAGCTCGCGAACCCCTTGTCGATGATCAGGCGAAAGCCGTTGGGGATGGCAAGCGTCGCGCTCGCGGCGACCAGCAACGCGGTCGCCGCGGCGGCGATCCGCCCCGGATATGCGCTCGCGAAACGCCAGATCAGCTTGAGGTTGCCGATCTTGCGCGATCCGCCTTCGGGTTCGCCATTCGCCACGGTGCGCGGGCTAGCAGCGTTGCGTTCCAGTCTCAATATGCGACCAGATGTGCAATTGATGCGTTGCACCATGAATCGCTTTGGCCCTAGGTGGGCGCGACGACCGATTGGGGGGCCTTGGTTTGCTCTACAATGCCTATGAAATGCAGCGCGGATGGCTCGCGGGGGCGAGCGCCTTCGCCAACATGGGCGCCGAACTGCTGCAAAACCCGGCCAACCCGTTCAGCTATTTCGGCGGCGGGCCGGTGCTCGCCTCGGCGCTTGAAGTGTTCGCGCACGCAGCCACGCCGCGCGGCAAGCCTGCGTTCGGGCTGACGCGTACGACCGTCGAGGGTCGCGAAGTCGCGGTCGACGAGCAGATCGTCCTTCAAAAGCCCTTCGGCCAGCTCAAGCGCTTTGTCCGCGAGGGCGTCGAAGGCTCGCCGAAGCTGCTGATCGTCTCGCCGATGTCGGGCCATTTCGCAACGCTGCTTCGCGGGACCGTCGAGCGGATGCTGCCGCGCCACGACGTCTACATCACCGACTGGCGCGACGCGCGTCAGGTGCCGCTGAGCGACGGCCGCTTCGACCTCGACGATTACATCGATTATCTGATCGAATTCCTCGAGCATATCGGGCCGGACGCGCACATGCTCGCGGTCTGCCAGCCGTCGGTGCCCTGCTATGCCGCGGTCGCGCTGATGTCCGCCGCAAAGCACCCTGCCCTGCCGCGCACGCTCACGCTGATGGGCGGCCCGGTCGACACGCGTGAGGCGCCGACGACGGTCAACACGCTCGCGACCGAACGCCCGCACGAATGGTTCGCGAGCAACGTCATCGCGACCGTGCCGTTCATGTATCCCGGCGCCGGACGCCGGGTCTATCCGGGTTTCCTCCAGCTCGCCGGCTTCATGTCGATGAACCTCGGCAACCACATGATGAGCCATTGGGAGATGTACAAACACCTCGTCACGGGCGACGATGACTCGGCCGACCTGACGAAGGACTTCTACGAGGAATATCGCAGCGTCTGCGATATGACCGCCGAATTCTACCTCCAGACGATCGAGACCGTGTTCCAGAAGCACGCGCTGCCCAAAGGCGAGATGATGCATCGCGGCGTCCGCGTCGATCCGGCGGCGATCACCAAAACCGGACTGCTCGCGATCGAGGGCGAGCGCGACGACATCTCGGGCCTCGGGCAGACCAAGGCGGCGCTCACGCTGGCGACGAAATTACCCGCGGCAATGAAGAAATATCACATGGCCAAGGGCGCGGGCCATTACGGCATTTTCAACGGCAGCAAATGGCGCGACCGCATCGCGCCGGTGGTCGAGGCATGGATCGCGGCGCACGACTAGAAGTTCGTTATTCCCGCGGAGGCGGGAATCCAT
>JACDGO010000282.1 GCA_013821585.1 Sphingomonadaceae bacterium | reverse complement strand
GCCAGGCGCAACTGACGCTCGTCCTCGTCGCCGTCTCGGCGGCAAGCGCGCTCGCCATGTCGCTCTATCCCGCGCTCGCGCACGGCCTCCATCTGACCGACACCGAGGCGGGATTCCTGATGGGCGCGTCGATCCACGACGTCGCGCAGGCGCTCGGCGCGGGCTACTCCTATTCGGAGGTCGCGGGACAGACCGCGTCGATCGTCAAGTTGACGCGTGTGGCGATGCTCGCGCCGACGCTCGCGGTCGTCGCCTTCGCCTATCCGGCCGACGGCGCATCGCGAAAGGGCGCGGTCGGCGTGCCGTGGTTCGTGCTCGGCTTTCTCGCGATGACGGCCCTCCATTCGGCGACGCCGCTGCCGCCGCCGCTGCTCGCCGGAGTCGCGAAGGCGGCGTCGGGCCTGCTGCTGCTCGCCGTCACCGCGACGGGCATCCGCTCGCCGCTCAACCTGTTGATGGAGCAGGGCTGGCGCGCGTCGCTTCCCGTCATCGCGGCGACGCTGACCTCGTTCCTCCTCGCGCTGGGGACCGCGATCCTGCTTCTCTAGCGGCGGCGCCGCGTGACGCTCAGAATTTGACGGTGATCTCCCCGCCAAAGGTGCGCGGCGCGTTGAAGTTGCCGTAATCGCCGAGGATGCCGCCATAATTGGTCGATACCAGCGTGGTGCCGTTAAAATTCTGTACCGGCGACGAGTTCGCGGCCGAACGTCGATAGACCACCGTCCTGTCGAACAGGTTGCGCGACCACACGGAGAACGTCACCTTGCTGTGGCCGGCCACCTCGACATCGGCCAGCGCGAGACGACCGTTCACGATGAAGCTCGAGTCGGTCTGTGTGGGTTCGAGCTGGAAACTATACTGCCTGCTCGCATAGTTGGCATCGAGATGGGCGCGGATGCTCGTGCCGCCGGCGCCGATCGGGATGTCATAGTCGATCGAGCCCGATGCGGCGTGCTTCGGCGTGTAGACAATGTAAAGCTGTTGGGGGAAGCCGCCGGTGAGCGGATTGACCGCCGCGGGCGCCTTGATGTGAGTATAGGCGTAGGACGCGGTCAGCGTCAGCTCGGGGATCGGCCGGACAGTGAGATCGGCCTCCAACCCCCGGATCTTGGTCTTGCCTGCGTTCTGGGTCTGCTCGATATGAGCGCCGTTGGTCGGGCTGGTCGCGCTCGTATCGAAGAGATCGAAGTCGAACTGGGTATTGTCGCGATCCATGATGTAGCCGGCCAAATTCAGGCGCGCGCGGTGATCGAAAAAGTCCATCTTGGCGCCGATTTCGTACGACTTCACCGTCTCAGGTCCGAACGAGTTGAAGGCCTGCGACCGGTCATTGGCGCCGCCCGCGCGGAAGCCGGTCGCGTATTTGGCGTAGACGTGAACGTCGGGCGTGGCGTCGAACGCGACATTGAACAGCGGATCGAAACGGCCGATGCTGTTGCGGAAGGTGAACGGCGTCGCCACGCTGTTGGGGACGGCATTTACCGGGTTCAGGTCAGTCCGGTTGTTGATGATGAAAAGCTGGCCGCGACGGCGATCCTTGGTATACCGGCCGCCGGCGGTGACGTGGAGCGCTTCCAGCCCCTCCGGTGTGTAGGTCACGTTGCCGAACACCGAATAGTTGTGATCGAACGCCTCGCTGTCGCGGGTGATGAACTGGCAGCTGTTGGTGAACTGCGGCGCGGTGGTCGCCAGCGTGTTGATGCACGACGGGGCAAATGGCTGATAACCCGAATTCGCCGAGGTGACCGTCCCGGTGACGATGGGGCTGCGGATCGTATAAGCCGTGCCGTCTGCATTCCACAGGTTGCTGAGCGGAGTCGCCGCATATTCGGTGGCGTGCTCGGTGAAATAATAAGCGCCGACCACGTAATCGAAACCGTGGGAACTGCCGACCGCCTGGAATTCTTGGCTGAATTGATGCTGGCGGAGGAACGACAGGCTGTAACGGCTAAAGGTCGCGTTCGGCGCGAACGTGCTGCGCGCCGCGCCGCCTGAATTGTCCCATTGGTCGGTCGAGACCCCGCGCCATGCCGTGATCGAGCGCAATTCGAGCCAGGGCGCGGCCGTATATTTGAGGTTCGCGGAGAAACCGTGCGTGATGTCGACGCTCGGCTGCTGCGGCACGGCGATGTCGGAAGAACGCTGGCGCTCCGGATGAACGACGACCAGCGGCGCTTTGGGCGCGATACAGACCGGGCGCGCGCTACCGGCCGCGATCGTGCCGCCGCACGGCACGCCGGTCGGCGACGTGAACAGCGCATAGGCCGGGGTCCCGCCGGCGGGCGCGGTATTGACATAGACGCCGACCGGATAGCCGTTCGGATTATAGTTCAGCAACTGGCTGAAGTTCGGCGTGTTTTCGTCCTTCGCATAATCATAAGCGAAATCTGCGGTGAAGCTGTCGAACGGTTTCCACCGCGCCACGGCGCGGCCACCCTTGCGGTCGTAGAAGTTCCAGCCGGTCGATCCCGCGAGCGGGTCCTTCACGGTCGGGTCCTGGTGCTGGTAAACGCCGTCAAGTTTGATCGAGATGTTATAGTATTCGGGAAGGTCGAGGTGGATTTCGCCGTTGCGGCTGCTGTAGTTGCCCAAGCCGCCGACGATGTGACCGCCGAATTCCCCGGTCGGAGCCCGGGTCACCAGCGACAACGCTCCGCCTTCGGTGTTGCGGCCGAAAAGCGTGCCCTGCGGACCCTTTAGGACCTCGATCCGCTCGATGTCGAACAGGGCGGCGTTCAGGCCTTGGGTTTTTCCGAGCGCGATGCCGTCGATGTAAACGCTGACGCCGCCGTCACGCGCGGTCTGATTCTGGTCATAGGGGACGATGCCGCGAATGCCGATGGTCAGCGCCGATTGACGCGCCTCGAACGTCGCGACCCTGAGCGACGGCACCGAGCCGTCGGCGAGATTGAACAGGCTCTGGACGTGGCGGTCACTGATCATTGTATTACTAATCACGCTGATGGCGATCGGCGTTTTCTGCAGATTGGTCTCGCGCTTCGTCGCGGTGACCACGATATCGTGAAGCCCCGCATCTCCCGCCGCCGATTCGGCGGCGTCCGGCCGATCCGCCAGTTGGGTCTGCGCGAAGGCCGGCGAAACCGTCATGGCCAAGAGCGCCGCGCTCAGTAGTAGGTGCTGGCGCAAGCCTGTGCGACGCCGCAAGTTCGAATTCGTCATGTTTCCCTGTTCCCCGGCTTTGTGACGCTCGACCGTGCGGTCGCGCTCGAGGATGCGGTCGCGAATCGGATCGCCCCACGCCCCATCGTCTGAGAGGCGCCATAGGAATGTGATGTGACGGTTAGGTTGGATTGCGGTGACGCCGGGGCGTCGTTTTTGTTACGAAACAATGACAGAAGACGCGTGGGCACGGCGCCGGACTGAAATCGGCCCCCAGTCTTCGCCTTCGCCGTTCAGGGAAGGCTTTGACGTTGCGGCGTTCCATCATAAAGGCTTTCGCGGCGCGAGACGTTGATGGGCGGGATGTTGGTATGCGATTGACGCTCGACCCGCGCGCGGCGCGGCTGCTGCGACGCTTGCCGCTCAGTTTTCCCTATGCGGTCGCGGAAGTGCTTCTCCTCGCGCTGATCGCGATTCAGGTCGCCCGGTTCTTGTGGGCCGTGGCCGCGCCGGTCGGGCCGTTCGGCGACTGGCGGCCGGCGCACGGCGGCGCGATCGGCGGGGACGCGACCCTGCTCGCGCGCTTCGATCCGTTCTTCCGCCTTTCGGGAGCGGCGCAGGCGGCGGTCGTCACCAGCCTTTCGCTCAAACTCTACGGCACGCGCGTCGACAGCTTTACCGGCCGCGGTTCGGCGATCATCGCGACGCCCGACGGCATCCAGTCGAGCTATGCCGTCGGCGACGAGATCGTCCCAGGCGTGAAACTGAAGGCGGTCGCGTTCGACGGCGTGACGATCGACCGCGGCGGCGCGCCCGAGCAATTGTTCCTCGACCAGTCGGTGGTCGCGCCGGTCGCCCAGCCGGCTGCCGCGGCGCCCGCGCCACCCCTCGTCGCCACTCCCGCGC
>JACDGO010000281.1 GCA_013821585.1 Sphingomonadaceae bacterium | reverse complement strand
CCGCAGCGCCGTCGCCGGGGTGAACAAATGCGCCCGCGTCGAAGCGGGCGCGGACGTCATTTGCCGCAGCAGCGCCAGATCGCCCAGCACCCAGATCGCGCGGCCCTGGGTCGCGACGACCAGATCGTCGCCGTGGACGAGGAGATCGCGCGCCCAGGCGGTCGGCAAATTCTGCTGGAGCGATTGCCAGCGTCCGCCATCGTCGAAGCTGACGTAGACGCCGGTTTCGGTCCCCGCATAAAGCAGGCCCGCCTTGACCGGATCGGCGCGTACGGCGCTGACGATTCGCCCCTCTGGCAAGCCCTTGCCGATCGGCGTCCAAGTCGCGCCGCCATCGTGCGTGCGGAAAACCTGAGGCGAGAAATCGTCGAGGCGCTGCGCATCGACCGCGATATAGGCGGTGCGCGCGTCGAGCGCCGACAGGTCGATGCTCGAAATCTTCGACCAGTCGCGCACGGACGGCGGCGTGACATCGGCCCAGTGCGCGCCGCCGTCGCGGCTCGCGTGCACCATCCCGGTATCGGCGCCCGCCCAGATTTCGTCGGCGGACAGCGGCGACGGTTCTAGCGCGGTGATCGTGCCGTACCCGCACGCCCGGGCGTCGGCGATCGCGACGTCGCCGCCGCAGCGTTGCGCCCCGGCCGCCTTTCCGGTCAGGTCGGGGCTGATCTCGGTCCAGCTCAGCCCCCGGTCGCGGCTGCGAAACACGATCTCGCCGCCGAGATAGAGCGTCGCGGGGCCGGTGCGCGACGCGACCAGCGGCGTCACCCAATTATAGTAGTGCTTAACCGTCGTCGGGCGCAGGCCATAGCTCGAAACCGGCCACGGCGAGATCTCGCTCGACTGGCCGGTGCGCGCGTCCCAGCGGCTGACATGACCGCCGAGGCCCGAGCCGTAGACGATGTTCGGATCGACGGGGTCGGGGATGTCGTAGTCGCGCTCGTCGCCGCCGACCGGGTGCCAGTCGCGCAAATTGGGAGCGCCGTAGTCGCTCCGGCTCGCGATCGCGACGGTGCCGCTATCCTGCTGCCCCGAGTAGATCCAATAGGGAAAACGGTTGTCGGCGGCGAGGTGATAGAGCTGGCCGGTCGGCTGATTATACCAGTCGCTCCATGTTTCGCCGCCGTTGACGGTGACCGCCGCGCCCTGGTCCGAAGCGGCGGCCATGCGGCCGGGATGCTTCGGATCGATCCAGAGCTGATGATAGTCGTCGCCGCCGGGGCTGCCGCGAACGATCTCACAGCGCGCGCCGCCCTGGTCGCAACGGCGCAGCGATTGCCCGACGGTATAGACAACATCGGGGTCGCGCGGATCGGCGGTGATGCGGCTCGCATAATAGCTCGCGATCGCCTGCTCGTCGTTGACGTGCCGCCAGTTCGCGCCGCCGTCGTCGGAGCGCCACAAGCCGCCGTCCTTCGCCGCGTCGATCACCGCATAGAGGCGCAGCCCGCCCGCCGTGCGCGCGGTCGCGAGGCTGATCCGCCCGAGCGGCCCCGTCGGCCAGCCGCCGCCCGAAAGCCGCCGCCATGTGACTCCGCCGTCGTCCGATCGGTAGATCGCGCTGCCGGGGCCGGCGACCTTGGTGAAATAGCTCTGCCACGGCCATTGACGCGCTTCCCACGCGGCGGCGAAGATCGTGCGCGGGTTCGCAGGATCGGCAGCAAGGTCGGCGACGCCGGTGCGGTCGCCCGGCGCTAGCGTTTGGGACCAGCTCTTGCCGCCGTCGATCGAGCGAAAGACACCGCGCGCGGCGCTGGCGCCGAAGAAATGCCCGACCGCACCGACCAGCACGGTGTTAGGGTCGGTCGGACTGACCCAGATACGGCCGATATAGCGCGTGTCGGCGAGCCCAAGATCGCTCCACGTCTTGCCGCCATCGGACGAGCGGTAGACGCCGCGGCCCGACTGGACGTCGTAACGCGGCTCGGGCTGACCGCCGCCTGCGTAGATCGTATCGGGGTCCGACGGCGCGATGGCGATCGCGCCGATCGCCGAGCTGCCGCCCCTGTCGAACACTGAAACCCAGGTGCGTCCGGCGTCGTCGCTGCGCCAGATGCCGCCACCCGATGCACCGAAATAGAAAGTATTGAGCCGGTCGGGCACGCCTTCGATCATCGACGCCCACCCTCCCCGGAACGGTCCGAGCTGGCGCCAATGCAAGTCGCTGTAGCGCGCGGGGGATACCGGCTCGGCGCTCGCCGGCGCGCCGAACAGAAGCGTAGCAGCAAGAAGCGCGGCGGTTGCCGAAAATCCGGTCGGGTTCCGGCGCTGAATGTCGGTCAAGTCGAGCTCCCGTGTTCGCGCCGTGTGTGCACCATAGGCGCGCCCGAAGACAACGCCCGATCAGCGCTGCCGCGCCGCCGCGATCACGTCCCGCACCGCCCCAACGATCGCATCGGGACGATCGACCATCATCAAATGGCCCGAGTCGGCGACGATGCGTTCCTCGCCGCGCGTCGACCGGATCGCGATTTCGCGGTGAAGACCGCTCCAGAATTGGGCCGCGGGGCCGGGGAAGGTTTGCCCCGCGGTAAGCGCGATCAGCGGCATCGCACCGTAGGACGCGCGGCCCCCGTCGAGCTCTGCCGAAGTCGCGCCCGAGAGGCTCTCGAGCTCGGAGAGGCGCGCCGACCAACGTTCCCCAGCGGCGCCCGGAGGATCGACCGCGCAGACCGAAAGTCGTTTGTCATCGGCCGGAATGGGTCCGGCGCGCGCGGCGGCAAGGCACATCGCCGAACGCGCGATCAGCGGCGCGAACGATTCCGCGCCAGGTCCGAATGCCGCCTCGAAGCGGCGCTGCTGATGCTCGACGTCGCCGTCGACCAGCACCATGCCGATCACGTCGCGGGGGCGGCGATCGGCGAAGAGCCGGACGTAGAGCGCGCCCGTCGAATGGCCGACCGCGACGAACGGACCGGCGACCCCGGCGGCGCGGAGCCCAAGGTCAAGATCGCGCGCGATGGCCGCGCCGTCGCGCGGCAAGGGGCCGGCGCTGCTCCGCCCGCTCCCGGCGCGATCATAGGCGCAGACGCGCGATCGCGCCGCGAGCGCGGGCATCACGCGCGGCCAGCCGCGCGAGTCGCCGCTCCAGCCGGATTCGAGGATCACGGTCGGCGCGCCGCGCCCCGCGCAGAAGAGGTTCAGCGTGCGGCCGCCGGGCAACCGCGCCGCGATGTCGGTTGGTGCGGATGCGCCAGCGCAACCGGGAAGAAGCGCCGCGAGCAGCAGAGCCAGATGGGAACGGCGCATGGGAGGTCATTAGCCCGCAAGCGGCGGATGTCGAAGACCGGCGCGAAATCCCGGCGCGCTCGCAACACGGCAATATGAACTCACTGGTGCAGAAGAGGACTCACTACTCCGAATTAAGTCTTTGTTTTCAGAGCTCCCTCGTTCGACGCGACTTGGCCTGATACCCTCAAAAATACCCTCAACCGCGGACGTTGTAGAGGTTCGATGCCTGAACAGGGATTTCAACTCACAAGATCCTCGCGGAACGACCGCACAAACTCAAAATCGACAATCGACGACCCGTCTTTATGGTTATGGGCGATCAGCCAGCGCTCGCCGTTGAATGTAGATCGCGCACGAAAGGCTTTATGGCCGTGCTGGCGGACTTCGGCCCCATAGGCGGCAGCCATCGACGCGTTGAGGCTTTCCTGCTCGGGTTGGCAGCGGACAACACTGTGCAGCGGTTCTCGCGCACGCTGGGATCAGGCATGCCCCTTCGCCAGCTCGACCGATGCTGTGGTGGTGTGATCTGCTTGCCGGGGTTCCGCTCCCGACGCCCGTTGCCCGCTTAGCTTGCGGCTGACCAATACGAGCGTTGCGTCGCCAGGATATTCGTGGGCGGTAAAGCCCATGTCGCGTTCAAGTTCGATTGCGGCGTGATTGTCACGGCTCTCAACCGATTCGAGCGTTTTGACCCCAATTTCCTCGGCATATCGAGCGACGCGGGCGAGCAATTCCCAGCCAATCCCCTTGTCCTTGTGATCCCCCCGGATAGCGATCGCCACTTCGCCGCGGTCGAGCGCGGCATCGCAGGCG
>JACDGO010000280.1 GCA_013821585.1 Sphingomonadaceae bacterium | reverse complement strand
GGCTTGAAGACCGCGCCTTTGCGGAACGGCGCGCGCTCGGTTCTCGCGAAGAAGGTTTCGTCGAAGCGCTCGCGGATCGCGCGCGCATAATGGCGGCGGACCTCGGGATCGCCGATCGTCGCGACATGATCGTCGAGGCGGCGGCGCAGGCCCGCCTTGGCCTCGGGCGTGCGCAGCGGCGCGGCGTCGTGCTCGCATTGCCAGAGGTGATCGACGAGCGGACGCGCGGCGTCGAGCAGCGCCTCGATCGCGCCGCGCCCGCCGCTTCGCACGAGGTCGTCGGGGTCTTTCCCCGGCGGCATGAGCACGAAGCCGAGCGACTTTCCGGGCGCGAGCATCGGCAGCGCGCGCAGCGCGGCGCGCATCGCCGCCTTCTGCCCCGCGCTGTCGCCGTCGAAGCAGAGCAGGGGCACGTCGACCAGCCGCCACAGCCGCTCGAGCTGCGCTTCGGTCAGCGCGGTGCCGAGCGGGGCGACGGCCTCCTCGATTCCGGCTCCGGCAAGCGCGATCGCGTCCGTATAGCCTTCGACGACGATCAGGCGGCCCGCCTTTCGCGCCGGGCCGGCGGAGCGGTCGAGATTGTAGAGCGTGCGCCCCTTGTCGAAGAGCGGCGTGTCGGGCGAGTTGAGGTACTTCGGCTCGCCCGCGCCCAAAATGCGCCCGCCGAACGCGATGACGCGTCCGCGCGGATCGCGGATCGGGATCATCAGGCGGCCGCGGAAGCGGTCGTAGGGCTCCTTCTCGTCGACCGAGATGAGCAGCCCAGCCTCGATCAGCAAGGAATCGCCGAAGCGCGTGAGCGCGGCCTTGAGCTTGCCGCGGCTGTCGGGCGCGAAGCCCAGGCCGAACGCTTCGATCGCGCCCGCGTCGATGCCGCGCTTGTTCAGATAGGCGCGCGCCTCGCTGCCCGCGATGCCGTTCAATTGCTCGGCGAACCAAGTCTGCGCCGCCGCCATGACGTCAAACAGGCCGCTCGCCCACTCCCCCCGCTCGGCGCTCCGCGGATCGAGCGCTGGCAGGTCCATTCCCGCCGCCGCCGCGAGCTCCTTGACGGCGTCCATGAAGGGCAGGCCGCGCTGTTCGGTCAGCCAGCGGATTGCGTCGCCGTGCGCCGAGCAGCCGAAACAGTGATAGAAGCCCTTGTCGTCGTTGACGGTGAAGCTCGGCGTCTTTTCGTTGTGGAACGGGCAGCACGTCTTCCATTCGCGCCCTGCGCGCTGGAGCTTGGTCGTGCGGCCAATCAGCGCCGACAGGAGCGTGCGCGCGCGGAGCTCGTCGAGAAATTGCGGGGAGAGAGACATCAGAATTCACTAGCCTGTCCGAAGAATCCGAACAATCGAAGCGGGCAGAAATCTCGGGTGCGAAAGGGCGGCGCGACGTTAGGAGCCGCGCCGCCCGTGATCGACGATCAGTTCGCCTTTCGAACTAGCCCGTGCGACCGATTGCCGTCCGGCCGACACCGACGATCCCGCCCACGACCACACCGATCGCGAGAGGCGACGCCACCGCGGCGATGTCGCTTGCGCCCCGCACGCCGCCCAAGCTCGCGCCGACGGCGGCCAGACCGGCAAGAACATTGGTGATCAGGATCGGCCAGGGATCCGGCTGCGGAGGAGTGCCATGATGGCGAATCAAATAGGCAATCAACACCGAGATCGGGACCGAGCCACACCAACCGAAAATGAACTCGACGAACATACACCCCTCCTAGCGTTGTTCTTTTTCGCTCGGGGGTTGTTCAACTCGTGATTGCGGAAATTCAGCCACCAAAATGTAAAACGTCCCCCACGGCTCAAATACGCCTATGTTATTTGACGGTCAGTTCGCCGGTGTTTGTAACTCTGGGTCTGCGACCGGAAACAGGCAGTCAGTCCAACGCCGCCTTCACTGCCGCGCTGGCCTTCGACATGTCGAGCTGGCTGCCGTGACGCTCTTTCAGCGCCGCCATCACGCGGCCCATGTCCTTAAGGCCGCTCGCGCCCAGCTCGGTCTTGATCGCGTCGATCGCGGCGGCGGTGTCCGCGTTTGACATCTGTTGGGGCAGGAAGCGTTCGATCACCGCGACCTCGGCGACTTCCTTGTCGGCGAGTTCCTGCCGGCCACCCTTAATGAACATGTCGATCGATTCGCGGCGCTGCTTGACCATCTTTTGCAGCACCTCGACGATCAGCGTGTCGTCGTCCGAAGGCGCCTTGCCCGTGCGCGCCTCTATGTCGCGGTTCTTGACCGCGGCCTGGATCAGGCGGACCGCGTTCAGCGTCTCGCTGTCGCGCGCCTTCATCGCCGCGACCTGCGCGGCCTGGATGTCGTCCCGAATCATGCGCGCGCTTTAGCAGGTTGACGGGACAGGCGCGCAACCCTAGCGGGCGAGCCTTAGCGACATCGCCGCAAAACCCCACGGAGTGCCCGCCCGCATGGCCGACGCCCAGTCTTCGCGCGCGACCGGCGTCCTGGTGCTGGCGTCGGGCGAGGTGATTCGCGGGCGCGGGTTCGGGGCGGAAGGGGCGGCGGCCGGAGAGGTGTGCTTCAACACCGCGATGACCGGCTATCAAGAGATCATGACCGATCCGTCCTACTCAGGCCAGATCGTCACCTTCACCTTTCCGCACATCGGCAACGTCGGCGCTACGCCTGGGGACATGGAGGCGATCAACCCGCATGCGGTCGGCTGCATCGTCCGCGAGGACGTGACCGCGCCTTCGAATTTCCGGTCGACCGGCGGGTTCGACGCGTGGATGCGGAGCTACGGGCGGATCGGTCTCGCGGGCGTCGATACGCGCGCGCTAACGCGGCGGACCAGGGAGCAGGGCGCGCCGAATGCGGTGATCGCGCACCGCAAGGACGGCGACTTCGATATCGACGCGCTGGTCGCGCTCGCGCGGGCATGGCCGGGGCTGGAGGGGATGGACCTGGCGAAGCAGGTTTCGACGCTGCAGACGTATAAATGGGACGAGGGGCTATGGCGGCTGGGGTCGGACAGGCCCACCCCGCTCGCTTCGCGAGCCGCCCCTCCCGCGAGCGGGAGGGGAAACACCCGTCGCGTCGTCGCTATAGATTATGGCTTGAAACGCAACATCTTGCGAAGCCTCATTGATGTCGGATGCGAGGTGACGGTCGTTCCCGCGACGGCGAGCTTCGATGACATCGCGGCGCACGCGCCCGCCGGGCTGTTTCTCTCCAACGGCCCGGGCGATCCCGCCGCCACCGCCGAATACGCTGTCCCGGTGATCCGGCAATGGCTCGACATGGGCAAGCCCTTATTCGGAATCTGCCTCGGTCATCAGCTCCTCGGGCTGGCGGTGGGCGCACGGACGAGCAAGATGCACCAGGGCCACCGCGGCGCGAACCACCCGGTCAAGCGCCTGAGCGACGGCCGCGTCGAGATCACCAGCATGAACCACGGCTTCGCGGTCGAGCGCGCCACCCTTCCCGCGAACGCGCGCGAGACGCATGTCAGCCTGTTCGACGGCAGCAATTGCGGCTTCGAACTCGCCGACGCCCCCGCGTTCAGCGTGCAATACCACCCCGAGGCGAGCCCGGGACCGCAGGACAGCCATTATCTGTTCGAGCGGTTTGTGGGGTCGCTGCGGTGATAGAATTCGATGCGCCGATCGAAGATTCCAAACTGCTCAGGCGCGCGGTTCTTTGGGCACGACGGAATCGCGATTCTATTCCTTCGCTGTCTGATCTTACTCGCAGACGTACGGTCGGCGAACTCACGGACCTTGCAAAGTCTTGGCAACAATCGGGCTTGGGAACTTTGATTGAGGTTTCGGAGGAAGGACGACGTAGCGTTCTCTTCAGCCTTAACGATAGAGCTTTGACTCAGGTCGATACGGCTTATCAGCAGAGTTTAGTAGGTGGGCTCCTTTCTATATCGCGAAGCGACTGGATCGCGCTTGGATCGTGTCTCGTTTCTGTCGGTGCGCTCATCGTTGCCATTCTAGCATACTTGAAGGCCTAAATGCCCAAGCGCACCGACATTTCCTCCATCCTCGTCATCGACGCCGGGCCGATCATCATCGGGCAGGCGTGCGCGCCCCGCTTACACG
>JACDGO010000279.1 GCA_013821585.1 Sphingomonadaceae bacterium | reverse complement strand
GGCCGGCGGCGCTCTCAGCGCCGACCGACGGCCTGGGCTTTGCTATGCCCGATCACGAGGTCTTCCTGGGGAGGAAGGACGCCCGTCGGGTTCGCGCCCGGCGAGCGTTTTCCGTTGCAAGCGCAACGCTTAGACTCCACAAACGCCCGCGTGACAAAATTCGAGGCGGAACGGCGCGCGGACATGGCCGGGACGCAGTCCTTTCCGGTCGGCGGCGGCGAAATGGGCGCGCGCGTCCGCGCCCACGACTGGGCGGCGACGCCGCTCGGCCCGATCGAAGGCTGGCCCCCCGAGCTGCGCGCGGCGACGAGCCTGTGCCTCCATTCGGCCTTTCCGACGATGCTCTATTGGGGCGCCGACTCTCGCGCGATCTACAACGACGCCTTCATCGAACTGCTCGGAAAGCGCCACCCGCAACTCGGCGAGCCCGGCCCGCGCGTCTGGCCGAAGCTGTGGCCCACCCTCGTTCCGCTTTTCGCGCGGATCGTCGAGACCCGCGAAGGCGCCTCGATGACCGACCGTCAGATGATGATCGTTCGCGACGGCGAGCGCGTCGAAAGCTGGTGGAACTCGAGCTTCACGCCGGTCGTCGACGAGTCCGGCGCGGTGCGCGGCATCCTCAGCCAGCCGCGCGAAATCACGCATTTCGTGCTCCAGCGCCGCTTCGACAAACTGATGCTCGCGCTCGACGAGAAGCTTCGCGCGGCGGATACGACGGCGGCGAAGATGGACGCCGCGCTCGCGTTGATCGGCGAGCATCTCGGCGTGAAGCGCACCGGCTACGGAGAGGTCGATGTCGCCGCCGGCACACTGCACATCGCGCGCTGCTGGACGTCGGCGGGGATGCCCGACATCAGCGGCCATTATCCGCTCGGCGCGTTCGGCAAGGATGTCTCCGCGGAGCTGCGCCAAGGCAAGAGCGTGCGTATCGGCGACAACCGAAACAACCCGCTGACACGCGACCCGGCGACGCGCGCGACCTATGAGGCGATCGGGCTGCGCGCGGGCATCGTCGTGCCGATCATCGACAACGGCCGCTACGTCGGCGGCATGTTCGCGCAGGACGATCAGGTTCGCGTGTGGACAAACGATCAGGTCGCGCTGGCCGAAGCTGCGGCGGCGCGGCTGTGGCAGGCGCTGGTGCGCTCGCGCGCGGAGACCGCGCAGCGCGACAGCGAAGAGCGCTACCGCCTGATCTTCGAACAGGCCGACGACATCGTCTTCGCGACCGACCTCGATCAGAAGGTGATCGAATGCAATCCGGCGACCGAGCGCGCGGTCGGGCTGTCGCGCGACCGCATCGTCGGCCGCTCGATCGCCGAATTCATCACGCCCGAGCAGTTCGGCGTGAGCAGCGAGCGATTGCGGGAGCGCGTCGCGCGCGGCGGGACGGCGCGCAACGAGGTCGAGGTGATCGCGGGCGACGGACGAGTGCTGCGCTGGGAAGTCGCGTCGTCGATGTTCGCCAATCGCGACGGCACGCCGATCGGCGTCCATACCGTCGCGCGCGACGTGACCGAGCGGCGCCTGTTCGACGAGCGCCGCGAGCTGCTGATCCACGAGCTCAACCACCGGGTGAAGAATACCTTGTCGCTCGTGCAGGGCCTCGCGATGCAGAGCTTTCGCGATCAGCCCGCCGCGGCCGCGGATTTCATCGCGCGGCTCGGCGCGCTCGCCGCCGCGCACGATCTCCTCACGCGCGATCAGTGGGAAGGCGCGACGCTCGGCGCGCTCATCGGGCGCGCGACCGCGGCGCTCGGGGGCGACAGCGGACGCATCGCCATCTCAGGCCCGTTGCTCACCGTCGCGCCCAAGGCGGCGGTCGCGCTGGTTATGGCGCTTCACGAGCTCGCGACCAACGCGGTCAAATATGGCGCATTGTCGGTCGAGGGCGGGTGTGTCGCGATCGGATGGGAAGCGACCGCGACCGGCTTTTGCCTGACCTGGCGCGAGCGCGGCGGGCCGCCGGTCGCCAAGCCGACGCGCCACGGCTTCGGCGTCCGGATGATCGAGCGCGCGCTCGCCAGCGATCTCGGAGGCACGGTTTCCATCGACTTTGCGCCCGCCGGGCTTATCTGCACCATCGACGCGCCGTTCGGCGCGGCTCATCCGGGGATCGCGGCATGACGGGTTTGCGTGGACTGCGCGTGCTGATCGTCGAGGACGAGGCGCTGATCGCGATGATGGCGGAAGATATGCTCGACGGACTCGGCTGCGCCGTCGCTGGCGTCGCCACGTCGGTCGGCGAGGCGCACGCCGCGATCGAGCGCGACGATTTCGACGCCGCGATGCTCGACGTCAATCTGAACGGCGACACCAGCATGGGCGTGGCTTCCGCGCTCAAGGCGTCGGGCCGCCGCTTTCTGTTCACGACCGGCTATGGCTCGAACGGCGTGTCGGCCGAGCACGCCGATGTCCCCGTGCTCGCCAAACCCTATGCGATCGCCGATCTCGAACGCGCGCTCGCCGCGTTCGCGAACGCTCGCTCTCAGGCGGCGGGAACCAGCTCGATCACGTCCATCAGCGATTCGAACCTCGGATAGGGCAGGATGATACGCCAGCGCTTGGGGCCGATGCGCTCGACCGCGCCCGCCATGTCGCGCGTCGCGTCGCGGCCATAGTCGAGCGCGTTGCGTTCGTCGCCGAGCATCATCGTGCCGAGAAAAATGTCCTTCGCGCCGCCGCCGTCGAAGATCAGCCCGACCGGACGCTGCGAGCCGCTGGTCTTCATGAAGCTCGACACCTCGCCTTCGTCGCTGACCTCGCAGTCGAACGCGGGATAGGCGCTGAACGCGGGCAGGGTCTTCGCCTGCGCGCCGAGCTTGACGACGCGGCAGTGATAGCGCCCCGAAGGCAGGGCCGGTTTGTCGAGGGCCGCGTCGGGCGCGAGCAACGCGCCTTCGCGCGCGACGCCCGCGGCGTTGCCGCCGATTCGCGCCGCGTCGAGCGCTTTAACGAACGCGACGCGCCAGTTGCGAAGCCTGTCCATGTCCGGTGCGGTGACGACGCGCTTCCAGTCAGCGGCCGCGGGCTTCGCCGAAGCGCTTTGGATATGCTGCCCGCCGCACCCGGCGAGCGTGAGCAATCCGGCGAGCATCGCCCGGGCTTTCATTTTCGCGAACCCTCTCTTTTTTGAGAAGATAGCGCATCGCCGGGGATTTGGGAAACGGCGCCGTCAGGCGGCGGTCCAGCCCCCGTCGATGGACAGGTTCGCGCCGGTGATCGCCGCCGCCTCGTCGCGGCAGAGATAGAGCGCGAAGGCCGCGACCTGCTCGGGTGTCACGAACTGCTTGGTCGGCTGGCCCGCGAGCAGCACGTCGTTGATCACCTGCTCGCGCGTCATCCCGCGCGCCTTCATCGTGTCGGGTATCTGCCCCTCGACGAGCGGGGTCCAGACATAGCCCGGCGAGATGACGTTGGCGGTGACGCCGAAAGTCGCCAGCTCGAGCGCGACCGTCTTGTGGAAGCCCGCGAGCCCGTGCTTCGCCGTCACATAGGCCGATTTGAACGGCGAGGCGGTCAGCGAATGGGCCGACGCGGTGCCGATGATCCGGCCCCATTTCTTCGACTTCATATAGGGGACGGCCAGCCGCACCGTGTGGAAGGCGGCGTTGAGGTTGAGCGCGATGATCAAATCCCATTTGGCGACCGGGAAGTCCTCGACGGGCGCGACATGCTGCACGCCCGCGTTGTTGATCAGGATATCGATCCCGCCGAAAGCGTCCGCCGCCGCCTTTATCATCGCCTCGATCGCGTCGACCTTGGTCAGGTCGGCGTCGCTATAGATAGCCGTCGCGCCCGAAAGAGCTTCCAGTCCCGCGCGCTCGATCTCGATCGCGCCCGCGTCGCCGAAACCGTTGATGACGAGGTTGGCGCCTTCGCTGGCGAGCGCCCTGGCATAGGCGAGGCCGATGCCCGAAGTGGAGCCCGTGACGAGCGCGGTCTTGCCTTTGAGGAACATGCTTCAGCTTCTCCCCGCCCACGCCGCGATCGGGGTCGCCAGCCGCCGGCGCTGGTCGGCGCGGATGGCGATGGCGGCGGCGGCGGTGTTGGCAGG
>JACDGO010000278.1 GCA_013821585.1 Sphingomonadaceae bacterium | reverse complement strand
CTCGTGGACCGGAAGTCGACGCGCTGAAGCGGCGCGGCCGCGACTGGCTCGCCGGCGAGCACGCCGACTGCTTGGCGTGATGGGCAGGTTCGCAAAGGCTCGTGTCCTGGGCGTGCAGGAGACGCTGAGGCATCGGCGACATCAGGGGCACGGTATCCTCGACGCGGCGCTCGAAGGCGCGGCTACCTCGCGGCGGGTGACCGCGGCCACATGCCTCGACACAAGCGAACGAGTCTACTTGCACGAATTTCATTTGTGCAGTGCAGCATAATCCGGCCTGAAGCGTTCTGGCTGCTTCATCGAGGACCGATTATGCCGGGCTTGTCAGACACGATTGCACGACTGAACGCCATGCGCGCGATGCGCAGCGCAGCGCCGAATACGGGTCGGACTCGGCTTACGCCGTTGGCCGGGTTCGGGCAGAACCCAGGCGCGCTCGTCGCCAAAACCTATGTCCCGGACGACTTGAAAGCGGCGGCGGCGCTTGTCGTCGTGCTTCACGGCTGCACGCAGGACGCGGAGACCTACGACCGCGGTTCCGGCTGGTCGCAGATCGCTGACGAGCAAGGCTTGGCTCTGCTTTATCCCGAACAGGTCCGGGGCAATAATGCCAATCTATGCTTCAACTGGTTCGAACCCGGCGATACGCGGCGCGGGAGCGGCGAGGCAGCATCGATCCACCAGATGGTCGAGGCGATGATCGCCGCCCACAATCTCGACCGCAGCCACGTGTTCGTGACAGGCCTGTCGGCGGGCGGCGCGATGACCTCGGTAATGCTCGCTACCTATCCCGATGTCTTCGCAAGCGGCGCGATCATCGCCGGACTGCCCTATGGCGCGGCGGCAAGCATGCCCGAGGCGTTCGTGCAAATGCGCGGCGCGTCGGCGTCCGTCGCGAGTGTGCGGGCGGCGTCGGGCCACGGTGGGCCCTGGCCGACAGTTTCGATCTGGCATGGTGACGCGGATCTCGTCGTCGATGCATCGAACGCCGCGGCGATTGTTGCGCAATGGCGGGCGGTCCATGGCGTTGGCGACGCCGCGGCGCGCAACGAGCGCGGCGACGGATACGCGCGTCGGGTGTGGACGGATGGGGGCGGCCGCGAGGTGATCGACTGCAATATTGTCTACGGGTTGGGTCACGGCACTCCGCTTGCTACGCGCGGCGCGGAAGGTTGCGGCGTGGCCGGAGCGCATATGCTCGAGGCGGGCGTATTATCGACGCGGGCAATCACGCGCTTCTGGGGGCTAGAGACGCGCCCGGTCCGCGCTTCCGTGCCGGGCCCGGCGGCGAACGACGTTCCTTGCTCGTTCGTCCCGTCCGACACAGGATATGCCGGTGCTGGGCCGGGACGGGTTATCGAGGACGCCTTGCGCGCGGCGGGTTTGATGCGCTGAACTCGCGCAAATCGGATTTGGCGTTTACTTGGACATGTCGGCACCAAGGCCACGGTGGGCGGAGCGTCTCCGCTGAATGTACTGGCTGTATGGCCCGTCCGCTGTGCCCGCGCGGGCGATCAACTCCTGCGACAGGCTAGCGCCCGGCGTTGCTGATCAGGCGGCATTCGTAGCGGTCGTCCAAGAGGCCTCATTCAAGCACGACAGCGCGAATGGTGTTCTGTTGCTCCCTAGAGAAGCCCCTTGGTCTTGAGATCGGCCGCAAAGGTCGTCAGCGGCATGACCAAGGTGAAGGACTGGTCCTCAAGCGACTGAGCGCCGAAACTGGCATACCAGCGAGCGGCGCGCTCGCTTTTAGCGTCGATGATGAGCAGCTTGCCGCCCGCCTCAGTCGCGATCCGAAGACAACGAAGCGCGGCCGCCGCAAAAAGCTGGCCGCCAAGCCCCTTGCCGGCAACGTTAACGTCTGTTGCCAGGCGCGCGAGCTTGAAGCCGGGAACCTCGTGCTGGGCGAGACCACGCGTCAAGGCCGTCGGCACGTTGGCATGGGCAACCGCTGATGGAGTGATCGTATAAAAACCGAGGATGCGATTGGGAGTGGCGCTATTGATCGCACAAAAGGTCTTTGAGGCGTTCTGTTCGTGATTTTGACGAGCGTAGCGCAGGAGAAATTCGTTCATTGCGGCATCGCCACAATCGAACGATCGACGATCATGCGACTTGGCGATAGGCGCTTCATGCCATACCGGCGGCTTCACAGAATATGGGGCAGGGCGGCGATGGCAGCGCGAAGCCGGACATTGGGACGAGGCGGATTTTCCAGTAGCGCCAGAACGCGTGCGTGATCGCGATCCGACAACTTGATAACCTCGGCTGCCTCGATCACGGCTTCGGCCTCCCGCAGCGCCGTTTGAGTCACGAAGCTGGTGAGGTCGGTATTGCGGAGAGCCGCAGCGCGCACGAGCTTCGCCTTCGCCTCGAGCGAAACGCGAAGATTCATGCGCTTGCTGTCATCGATGGCGGCACGGGGCACAAGCATTTCCTTCATTCAATATGTACGCCTTCAATATGTACGTGACTGGGAACAAAACTTCAATACGATAGTGGCTTACGAGCGAAGTTTTTCCGCTTTGCGCGCGATCGGCCACCTGTTCGCTTGGGGGGTGATCGCGCGCGCTAAAGCGGCGTGGCACGTCACGATTGGGAGCACTGCATTGCATCGGTGCCCGCCACGCGTTGGTCGATCAATCTACGCAGCTTCGGTCAAGGGCCGCGCGCTCAGCGCCAGGCGGCAGAATAGTGGAAAAACGCGGTACGTTCCCCATCTAATAATGCGACTGGGATTAAAGGACGATCGATGGCGGGCGGCTGGACGCGTGACGGCGCGGTACAAGACCAAATTGACGACACTGTCATGGATGCTGTCACGGCGGCTCGTGCCCGCCTTCCTGCGGGCGAAAGCCAACCCTATTGCACGATTTGCGGCGACGACATCCCGGAAGGCCGGCGACTTGCGATGCCCGGCGTGCGGACGTGCGTTATTTGCCAGAGCGATCGCGATCGGCCTGCTGCCGCGCTTTTCAACCGACGCGGCAGCAAGGACAGCCAGCTTCGTTAAGCAGTAAAAGCAGCTAACACATCACCCCGATACCTACCGGATAATTACCCAATATCTAACACCGTAATTAACACATAAATATCTAGCCTACCGAAATTAGAAATAATATCAGCTACTTATATTTTTAGCGTCCCGTCTCAACAACATCGAACCGCAAGCCTGGCTCACAGATACCCTCACCAAACTCGCCAACGGCCATGGCCGCAAGCGCCTCAGTGAACTCATGCCGTGGAACTACCTCGCCGCCGTGGCGTGAAAACAGCGCTTACGAAAAAAGAAGTGAAAACGATGGTAGAGGTCGCCCGGCTTTTTCGCGCCCATCAGGTTCTGACCGAGGCGCGGGACCAGCTGCTCGATATGGATATGAGCCCGGGCTTGGGGATGAGGCTTTAGGCGTCGGCGACCGCCACCATCGGCCTATCTCGATATTAATTCAGCGGTCGGAGCCGGTTGTAACCGACCCGCAGCACTAAACCTTGCGCCATTTGTCACGTCCGGGACCAACATTCCGAACGCGCTCCACATGGATCGTTGCAGCAGGATTTAGTGCTTGTGCGCGTCCGATCGCCGCACCCTGCGTTTGTTCGACAGCGCTTGCACGCTGAGCAGCGGGCTTGAGCACTTTATAGGCTCCGTCTTCGCGTCGTTCGATGAAGAATTCGTCGGCCATAGCTTCGCACCCTCTTCAAACCGCCGGTCGCGGCCTGGTGTAAATAGGACGCGGCCCTGTTCCTACATCCACTCGCATGGCGAAGCGTGTAGAACGTACGGTGAACGGTTGGGCGATCTGGCTCGACCCTTACCACAATAGGTATAAGGTGGACGTAATGACAACAAAATGGGGTACATCGTCAATCGGTGCGAGGCAGGCGGCGCGGACGTTCCACGCCGTTCGCTTCGCAAACGACAATGGGCAGTCGCTCAACTTGATGGTCACAATCGACTTTAGGCCACCTCGAAAAATCCCGCTTTCCCCCGCGCCTCAAAACTGATTCAGTCAGGCTGAGACAGCGACAGGGAACATGTCATGGGCCAGCCTGGTTTTTTCGATTTGTCCCGGCGCTACGAGGGG
>JACDGO010000277.1 GCA_013821585.1 Sphingomonadaceae bacterium | reverse complement strand
GTCCTGGCTTCGGCGCGCGCGGCGTCCGCCGCCGCCGCCGCGTCGCGCCAGCGCGCGTAGATCAGCCGCGCTTCACTCTGACGAATCTCGTCGGTCAGCTTGCGGTAGCGTTCGGCCGAGCGCGCCTGCCGCCTGAGCCCGGCGATCCGCGCCTCCATGTCGGCGACCAACTCGCCGACGCGCGCGAGGTTCGCTTCGGTCGCGCGCAGGCGAATTTCGGCTTCCTTGCGCCGCACGTGCAGTCCCGAGATGCCCGCCGCCTCCTCGAGCATCGCGCGCCGGTCCGCGGGCTTGGCGGCTATGACCGCGCCGATCCGCCCCTGGCTGACGAGCGCGGGCGAATGCGCGCCGGTCGCGGCATCGGCGAAGATCAGCTGCGCGTCGCGCGCGCGCGCATCGCGTCCGTTGATCCGGTAAGCGGAGCCCGCGCCGCGCTCGATCCGCCGGACGACCTCGACGTCGTGGTCGCCGGGCCGCTCGGACAGGATCGAGACCTCGGCGAACTGGCGCTGCGGACGGCTCGCGGTGCCAGCGAAGATCACATCGTCCATCGCGGCGCCGCGCAGCGACTTCGGGCTGCCCTCGCCCATCGCCCAGCGGATCGCCTCGAGCAGGTTCGACTTGCCGCAGCCGTTCGGGCCGACCACGCCGGTCAGCCCTTTGAGGATGCGCAGCTCGACCGGATCGACGAAGCTCTTGAATCCCGTCAGCTTGATCCGCGAAATGCGCATGCCGGGTTCTTACATAAGCGCGTCATTCCCGCGAAGGCGGGAATCCATAATGCGAGTCTTTCTCGATAGGGAGTCCGCTTTCGCGGGAATGACGAACAGGGACTCAAGCGCCCGCAGCTTTCAGCGCCGGTTCGAGCTTCTCCCAAGTCGCGGTGTCGGGCACGACCTGCCCGTTGATCAGGAAGGTCGGCGTGCCGGGGATGTTGAACTCGTCGTTCGCGCGCTTCTGGACCGCGAGCAATTTGTCGACCGCGCCCTTGTCGGCGAGGCAGGCGTTCGCCTGCGCGTCGCTGACGCCGCGCTGGCGGACGAAGTCGCTGAGGCCGGAAATCCCGGCATAGCGCGTGAACTGCTGCGCGGGCGGCAGCGCCTGGATCGCGGTCATCTGCGCCCCGCCCGCCGCCTGGAGCTTGGTGAACCAGTTCTTCTGGTCGAGATACATTTGCTCGACCATCGGGAAGAACGGCCCGGGACCGCCGCAGCGCGCGAGCAAGGTCGCGGTCAAGTCGACCGGATCGCGGACATAGTTGCGAAGCTCCCAGCTCAGCTTGCCGGTCGCGACCATCGCCTTCAGCGGCGCCGTCCCCTTTTCCGAAAACTCGCCGCAGTGCGGACAGGTCAGCGAGCCATATTCGACGAGCTTCACGGCCGCGTTCGGGTTGCCCATCCGCATCCCGCCGTCTTCGGTCGCGGCGACCGTGGTCGTCCAGTCGGCGCCCGGCGGCGGCTTGACCGCCGCGACCGGGCCGGCGGGCGCGCTCGCATTGTCGGTCTTCTGCCCGCACGAAGCGGCGAGCACGAGCAGCGGAAGCGCGAGGAGGGCGATGCGGTTCATGGGGAGTCCTTGATTTCAGCGCGCGGCGACGGCGGCGCGCAATTGCGGTTCGATTTGCGCCCAGCCGCCGCCGGCGAGCGTGTCGTTGATCAGGAACGCGGGCGTGCCCGATATCTTGCGTGCGTCCCACGCTTCCTTCGTCATCGCCAGCACTTGGTCCTGCGCGGGCTTGGAGACGAGGCACGCGTCGAGCCGCGCGGGCGACAGCCCGCGCGCCGCCATCAAGGCGGTCAGCCCCGATCCGCGCGCCATCGCCTTCAGCCCCGCGTTCGGCTCGGCGGGCACGCTTCCGGCTTTCTCGAAGGCTTCCGCCTTGGCAATAAGGGCATCCTGCGCGGCGAAGATCGCCTCACTGTCGCCGAACACACGGCCCGCCCCGCCGCAGCGTGCGGCGAGCGCATCGGCGAAATCGAGCCGGTCGCGCACCGCGTTCCGCAATTCGACCGCGACGGCGCCGCGCGCGACATAGGTCTTGCGCAGCGGCGCGGCGGATTCGCCTGCGAAATGCGCGCAGTGCGGGCAGGTGTAGCTCAGATACTCGACGAGGCGCACCTTCGCATGCGGGTTGCCGAGAACATAAGCGCCCGTCGGCGTCTGTGTGACGGTGCGCGTCCAGTCGGCCGGTTTCGCGGCCGCGACGCTGAGCAACGCGGCGAGGAGGAGTGCGGCACGCATCAACTGATCCTTCCGGCGATCGGCAAGGCGGCGGCCGCGGCGACGCCGCGGGCGAGCGATTCGAGGACCGCCTTCAATTCGGGATCGGCGACGGTGCGCAGCGAATCGCCGAGCTCGACGGGCACGACCTTCGACGGCGCCGGGCGGACGCGCGCCTGCGGCGCGGTGCGCTCGCCCTGACGAATGACGACGCGCGCGACCGCGGCATAGCCGAAGAAACGGTTGACCCGCTCGACGATCACCGGGGTGACGTGCTGCATCATCGGCGCGTGCGCGCCCTGGACGGTCAAGGTCAGCACGCCGTCGGCGCGCTTGGCGGGGGGAAAGCGGATCGATTCGGGGCTCGAGATGCCCGCATAGCGCTCGCCGACGATCTCGCCCCAGCGGCTGACCACTGACGATTGGACGAAGCCGAACCGGCGGAACGCGGCGCGGCCGACGTCGGGAACGATCTCCGAAACCGAACGCGCCCGTCCCCCGCGCGGGCAGGCGGCGTCGGCGGGAGGGGCCTTGCGTCTCGACATCGGCGAAGTCCATGCCACCGATGTGATTTGGCGCGCAAGCCGATCATGACGCACGCTAAAGCCCTCCCCCTCGATGGGGGAGGGTTTGGGTGGGGGTGATGCCTCGGGTAAGGAACCGAAGGTGAAGCGAAACCCTCCGCCCCATGCGACCGCAGTTTCGCGAAAACTCAGGCGCAATCCGACCGATGCGGAGAAGGCGCTCTGGAAACTCCTGAGGGAAGCATTTCCTGACGCGCGCTTCCGCCGTCAGGTTCCGATCCGTCAATATGTCGTCGACTTCGCGAGCCACCGCGCGCGCCTCGTGATCGAAGCCGATGGCGGACAGCATGATCCCGAATCGGATACCGCGCGCACCGCCGTGATCGAGGCGGACGGCTATCGCATGCTGAGGTTCTGGAACAACGATATTTTGGCTAATCGGGAGGGCGTCGCCAAAGTCGTGGCCGAAGTTCTCGTTGACAGATCACCCCACCCAACCCTCCCCATCAAGGGGAGGGCTAAGTGAGCGTCAGTGACGACCTCCTCGCCTGGTATGACGCGAACGCGCGCGTGCTGCCTTGGCGCAGCGCGCCGGGCGCGGCGCCGCCGGATCCCTATCGCGTGTGGCTGTCCGAAATCATGCTCCAGCAGACGACCGTCGCGGCGGTGAAGCCTTATTTCGCGGCGTTCACGACGCGCTGGCCGGCCGTCGGGGCGCTTGCCGCCGCCCCGGACGCGGAGGTGATGACCGCATGGGCGGGGCTCGGCTATTACGCCCGCGCGCGCAATCTGCTCGCTTGCGCGCGCGTCGTGGCGGGCAAGGGATTTCCCGACACCGAGGGCGAACTTCGCGCGCTGCCGGGCGTCGGCGTCTACACCGCCGCCGCGATCGCCGCGATCGCGTTCGGCAGGCGCGCGGTCGTCGTCGACGGGAATGTCGAGCGCGTTGTCGCGCGGCTGTTCGCCGTGGAGATGCCGCTTCCCGCCGCACGGCCCGCGCTTCGCCGCCTCGCCGATACGATCACGCCCGACGCGCGCGCCGGCGACTTCGCGCAGGCGATGATGGACCTCGGCAACGCAATCTGCACGCCGCGCAATCCCGACTGCACGGCCTGCCCCCTCAACGCCGACTGCGTAGCGTTCGCGACCGGCGATCCGGCGGCATTCCCGGTGCGGGCGAAAAAAACCGCCAAGCCCGAACGCCACGGCGTCGCGTGGTGGGTCGAGCGCGACGGCCGCGTTTTGCTCGTCCGCCGACCCGCCAAGGGGCTGCTCGGGGGTATGCGCGCGCTCCCCGGCGATTTCTCCGCTCCCGCGTCCGAGGGTGCGCTGATCGGCCGGATCACCCACGTCTTCACCCATTTCCGC
>JACDGO010000276.1 GCA_013821585.1 Sphingomonadaceae bacterium | reverse complement strand
GACGCCAAGCCGCGACAGCTTGAGCATCAGCGGACTGTAGCTCCCCGTCAGCGCCGCATAGGCGCCGTCGCCCATCGACCCCGTCCGCTCGCCGCGCGCCATCAGGTCCGCGCCCGAGCAGAAGGCGCGCCCCTCTCCGGTGATCAGCACCGCGCGCGCGCCGTCGAGATGGTCAAGCGTGTCGCCGATCTCGTCGAACATCGCCGGCGGCGCGGCGTTCAGCCGCTCGGGGCGGTTGAGGGTGATCGTCAGGACATCGCCGTCGCGGGTGGTCTTTATGCTGTCGTAGGTCATATTCCTCCTTCCCTCTCCCCTTGAGGGAGAGGGCGACTCGCGAAACTAGCGGGGAGAGGGGTAGCGGTCGCATTTGCGGCCACGCGAGCCTACGGCTCGCTACCCCTCATCCAACTCCGCCTAACTCGCTTCGCTCCTAAGGCTCCGTATCCTTCTCCCGCAAGGGGAGAAGGGGCTTAGCGCGTCGGCGTCTCCATGATCTCGGTCAGCATCCCGCCCATGTCCTTTGGATGCACGAAAAAGATCGGCGTCCCGTGCGCGCCGATGCGCGGCTTGCCGAGCACCTTCTTGCCCATCGCCTCGAACTCGGCTTTGGCCGCGTGGATGTCGGGCACCTCGAAGCAAACATGATGCTGCCCGCCGAGTGGGTTCTTGGCGAGAAACCCGTGGATCGGCGAGTCCGCGCCCAGCGGCTCGATCAGCTCGATCTGAGCATTGGGCGTATCGACGAAGCACACGCGTACGCCCTGCGCCGGCATGTCGAACGGTTCGTGGATCGTCGCCGCTCCCATCACATCGCGCCAATGCGCGATGCTGTCCGCGATGGAAGGCGTTGCGACGCCGATGTGGTTTAAGCGGCCGAGATTCATCGCCCGATCCTCGGCTGGGCGGACTGCCGTTCTGTCATCTCGATCATCGTTTCAATGCGGATGACACGCTTGTCGACGGCCAGCACATAAGCGTTCAATCCGCCGACATCGTCGGCAATGCGCTTTTGCTCGGACCGCATCACGTCGAGGCGCTCCTGCATGAGCACGACGTCTTTCAGTGCCTTGAGCGCATCACCGAGTGCGCTCATTTACGTATTCCCGCCGCACGGAGCGTCCGATCGACTTCCTCATGCGTCTTCTGCATCGTCGCAATCATGTCGTCGATTGATGCATTCATTTTGGGCAGCGCCTCGTTCACCTGCGCAACAAGCGCCGCAAGCTCGGCCTCCTCGTCGTTTGCCGCCGGGGGCTGGGAAATGAACCGGCTCGTGGCCTCACGGACAACGTGGCCGACCGACTGTCCGGTGCGAACGGCAAAAGCATCGAGCGCGGCCTTGTGGTCGCGGCTAGTGAGGAAGGTCACACGTTCGGTCTGCATCGCGCGGTCCTTATCATGTGATTATAATGTGGAGGTACGGGCGCTGCAAGCGTTGCATCAATGTGCGACGTTGACGACGACTGAAGGCGTCGCGATGCCAATATGGTTGAGACAGCCGAGTCACTTAGTCCCCGTGTAGACAATAAAGATGGCGAATAGCGCAAATACGATAGCGGCTACGGGCCATGAGATATGGAACCCGGTATTTGCGCAATTTCCGCAAATGACGGAGTCGGCCTGCGACATTGCATGACCGCATTTCGGACAAGTGCGACCATCCGGAATCATCGGCTGAATCGCCTACAGCGGAATATTGTCATGCTTCTTCCACGGGTTCTCCAGCACCTTCCCCCGCAGCTTTCGTAACCCCAGCGCCACCCGCCGCCGCGTCGAGTGCGGCATGATCACTTCATCGATAAAGCCCTTGCTCGCCGCCACGAAGGGATTGGCGAAGCGCGCTTCGTATTCGGCGGTGCGCTCGGCGATTTCCTCGGGCGTCTTGCCGCGAAAAATGATCTCCACCGCGCCCTTCGCGCCCATCACGGCGATCTCGGCGGTCGGCCAAGCGTAGTTCAAATCGCCGCGCAAATGCTTCGAGGCCATCACGTCGTAGGCGCCGCCATAGGCCTTGCGCGTGATCACGGTGATCTTGGGCACGGTCGCCTCGGCATAGGCGAACAGCAGCTTGGCGCCGTGCTTGATGATCCCCGAATGTTCCTGCGCGACGCCGGGCAGGAACCCCGGCACGTCGACGAAGGTCACGATCGGGATGTCGAACGCGTCGCAGAAGCGCACGAAGCGCGCGCCCTTCTTCGACGAGTTGATGTCGAGGCAGCCGGCGAGCACCATCGGCTGGTTCGCGACCACGCCGACCGTGCGCCCCTCGATCCGTCCGAAGCCGATGATGATATTGCCCGCGTGCGCGGGTTGCAGCTCGAAGAAGTCGGCTTCGTCGACCGTTTTCCGGATCACCTCGTGCATGTCATAGGGTTGGTTGGTGCTATCGGGGATGATCGTATCGAGGCTGTCCTCGAGTCTGTCCCACGGGTCGGCGGTCGGGCGCTCGGGCACGGCCGAGCGGTTCGATTCGGGCAGGAAGTCGATGAAGTCGCGCGCGGCGGACAGCGCGTCGATGTCGTTGTCGAACGCGACGTCGGCGACGCCCGATTTGGTCGTGTGCGTGACCGCGCCGCCGAGCGCCTCCTGCGTCACGACCTCGTTCGTCACGGTCTTCACCACGTCGGGGCCGGTGACGAACATATAGCTCGAATCCTTCACCATGAAGATGAAGTCGGTCATCGCCGGCGAATAGACCGCACCGCCCGCGCACGGTCCCATGATGAGTGAGAGCTGAGGGATGACACCGGAAGCGAGCACGTTCCTCTGGAACACCTCGGCATAGCCGCCAAGGCTCGCGACGCCCTCCTGGATGCGCGCGCCGCCGCTGTCGTTGAGACCAATGACGGGCGCACCGACCTTCATCGCCATGTCCATGATTTTGCATATTTTCTGCGCATGGCGCTCGCTCAAACTGCCGCCGAACACTGTGAAATCCTGGCTGAACACGAACACCAGCCGTCCGTTGATCGTGCCCGATCCGGTGACGACGCCGTCGCCGGGGATCTTCTGTTTGTCCATGCCGAAATCGACGCAATTATGCTCGACGTACATGTCGAGTTCCTCGAACGAATCCTCGTCGAGCAGCACGCATACGCGCTCGCGCGCGGTCAGCCGTCCCTTAGCGTGCTGCGCGGCGATGCGCTTCTCGCCGCCGCCGAGCTTCGCCGCGGTGCGGCGGGCCTCGAGCTTGTCGATGATCGTCTCCACGCGCGCCGTCTCCCCGGTTCCCGGCGGTCTTTTCACCGACCCGGCGCTCGGATGCAAACAGGAACGCCGGGATGACTAGTGGCTGGCGGCGCTATCCCACCCGCCGCCGAGCGCCTTGTAGAGCGCGACCGTGTCGCGGCTGAGCTGTCCGTCGCTTTGCGCGAGCAGGTCGCGATCCGAAAGCACCGTCGCCTGCGCCTCGAGCACCGCGGTCAGGCCGATGAGGCCGGTCGTATAGCGCGCGCGAACGGCCGCTTCGGATCGTTCGGCGTCGGCGACGCCCGATCTCAGCGCCGCATTGCGCTGCCGTTCGGCAGTCAGCCGCGCGAGCGCGTCCTCGACGTCGCGCAGCGCGCCGAGCACCGTGTTTTGATAGGTCAGATACGCCTCGTCGGCCGCGGTGCGCCGCTCATCGATCCGCGCGCGCCGGCGGCCGAAATCGAGGATCGGAAAGTTCAGCGCGGCGCTCGCCGTCGCCTGGACGCTGTCGGCCGTGAACAGATTGCCGAGCGCGGTCGAGATCAGCTCGGCCATGCCGGTCAGACTGAAACGGGGGTAAAGATCGGCGACCGCGACGCCGATGTCGGCGGTCGCGGCAGCAAGGTTGCGTTCGGCCGCGCGGATGTCGGGGCGGCGGCGCAGCAGCTCGGACGGAATGCCGGGCGAGACCGCGGGACGCTGCGTGGCCACGGTTTGGGGCGCCGACAACTCGGCGGTGAAGTCGCCGGGCGGCCGCGCGAGCAGGATCGCGACCGCGTGCATCGCCCCGTGCTGCTCGGCGACAAGCGTGGGGAGCGCGGCCTGCGCGGCCGCGAGCTGCGTGCGCTGGCGGATATAGTCGACTTGCGGCACGAGGCCGACCTGCGCGGTCTCCCCCATTATCTTCAGCGAGCGCTGCTGGC
>JACDGO010000275.1 GCA_013821585.1 Sphingomonadaceae bacterium | reverse complement strand
GCAGGGAATGGCCGCCGCGCTCGAAGAAGTCGTCGAAGACGCCGACGCTCTCGGCGCCCAGCACCTCGGCCCAGATGCCGGCCAGGGCCTCCTCGACCGGGTTCCGCGGGGCGACCGCGGCCTCGGCCCGGGACGGCTCGGGGGCGGGCAGGGCGTTGCGATCGACCTTGCCGTTGGGGGTCAGCGGCAGCGCGTCGAGCATCACGAAACGCGTCGGCATCATGTAATCGGGCAGGAGCTCGGCGAGCGATGCGCGGAGCGCCACCACCGCCGGGATGGTTCGCTCGGCGGGCACGACAAAGGCGATCAGCTCGCCACCGCGCGCCACCACCGCGCTTGCCGCGATCTCGGGCAGGCGATTGAGTGCAGCGACAATCTCGGCCGGCTCGACGCGGTGGCCCCGGATCTTGATCTGGCCGTCGACGCGACCGCGAAACGCGAGCTCGCCGTCGGGCAGCCATGCGGCGAGATCGCCGGTGCGGTATAGCCGGCCATGCTCGGGATGCTCGACGAAGCGAGCGGCGGTCAGCGCCGCGTCGCCGCGATAGCCGCGCGCGACCTGCGCTCCGCCAATGAAGATTTCTCCCTCCAGGCCCGGCGCGACCGGCTTGCCGTCGGCGTCGAACACATGGATGCTGGTCCCGGCGATCGGCCGGCCGATCGAGGGCAAGCCCGCGCCCCGCGGTGCGACGACGCCGGATGTCGCAACCACGGTTGATTCGGTCGGGCCGTAGTTGTTGATCAGGGCGAAGGGCAAGCCGGACGCCGGACGCACGCTCAATTTGTCAGCGCCGGTGAGCAACACGCGCAGCGCCGCGTCGGTCGGCCAAGCCATTGCCACCAGCGCCTCGGCCAATACGGTCGGCGCGAAAGCCACCTCGATCCGTTCGGCGATCAGCCAGTCGCGTAGCGCCACCGCATCGCGCCTCGTCGCCTCGTCGACCAGCACCAGCGTGCCGCCCGCGGCGAGCGCCGGCCAAATTTCCCACACCGCCGCATCGAAACCGAGCCCGGCGAGATGGCTGGTGCGCGTCCCCCGCGTGACGGCGAATGCGTCCTGATGCCAAGCGATCAGCGCGGCGAGATTGGCATGGGTCACCTCGACCGCTTTGGGCGCGCCGGTCGAGCCCGAGGTGTAAATGACATAGGCGAGGCCATCGAAATGGAGCGGTGCGTTATCGAGCGGCGCAAGGCCTGCGCCCGCCGTTGGGGAGATCAGCTGCGCGTCGCCGGCGATCCGGGCACCGGCCCCGGGCGCCGCGATCACGGCCGCGCAGCGGGCGCCGGCGACGAACGACGCGAGCCGCGCCTCGGGCCAGCCAGGATCAAGCGGCATATAGGCTGCACCGATGCGCCAAACAGCAAGCGCTGCGACGATCAGCTCAAACGAGCGCGGCAAACAAAGCGCAACGAGATCGCCGCGCGCCACGCCGTGTGCATGCAGCGCCGCCGCCAGGGCGGCCGAATTCATCTGCAGTTCGTCATGGCCAAGCGTCGCGCCTGCGGCCTCGGCAGCGATAAGCCCACCCCTTTCGCCTTCGTGGCCAACCAACGTCGCGTGCGGGTGGGCCTTTTCCGGTGAACCGCCGGCTTGAAGTGCACTCATGTTTTCCGCGCCCCGGTTTTCCACAACACCAGAGCAGAAATGAGTAAGATAATGTTTAACGATGAGTTGCCAAACGCAGCGTGAGGAGCCCCCGGAACGCGCCACCACAAGACATATGGGCCGAAGCGGTCCCTCCACCTGCCCGTGTCGTGCCAGAGATCGATGCCGCGCTCGGCCCCGTGACGGCACTAGTCCTTTGCTCAGAAATTCCTCGCCCATGGATGGCTCCAATCGGGCGGCTACACGTTCATGACCTACTCAATGGAGAATCGACGATGCGAATAATCTTTCTTACGCCCGCGGCCGGTATCCTGCTGGCCGCGAGCTCCATGGCGTTCGCTGCACCGACTGCCGCGACCGGCTCGCACAACCCTGCGGTGAAGAACAGCGCGGTCCACTCGGCAACGATGCCAGCCCATGGCGCGAACTCGTTTACCGAAGCCCAGGCGCGCGGTCGGATCGCAAAGGCAGGCTACACGCAGGTCTCCAAGCTCGCGAAGGACCGCCACGGAGCGTGGACCGGAAGCGCCATGAAGGGCGCGAAAACGGTAAACGTCGCGCTTGATTACAAGGGCAACGTGACCGTTCGTTAACACAACACACCGGAGATACGACATGGCCAAGACGATCACACGACTGTTCGACAACTATTCCGATGCGAAAAACGCGGTGCTCGAGCTCCATGGCGCCGGAGTGGCCGAAGACGATATCAGCATCGTCGCCAACAATTCGGATGACTCGCACGGCATTCACGGAGACGTCAACCGGGATGGCGACGTCAGCCGAGGCGCTTCGACGGGAGCGGCGATCGGCGGCGTCGGCGGACTGCTAGCCGGTCTTGGCCTTCTCGCCATTCCAGGCTTGGGTCCGATCGTCGCCGCAGGTTGGCTTGTCTCTACGGTCGCGGGGGCAGGAATCGGTGCAATCGGCGGCGCCGCCACCGGCAGTCTCGTCGGTGCTCTAAAGGATGCCGGACACACCGATGAGGAAGCGAACGTCTACTCCGAAGGTGTGCGGCGCGGTGGCACATTGGTGAGCGCACGCGTCTCGGACTATGTTCGCAGCCAAGCCGAATCCATCCTCGACCGTAACAAGCCGGTGGATGCTCGCACTCGCGGTGAAGCGTATCGGAAGACCGGCTGGACATCGTTCGACGACAAGGCTCCGGCCTATACCGGCGACGAGGTTGAGCGCGAGCGGTCGCTTTATGGCGACGTCAGCGCGAGGAATCGTCCGGTCAACTGACGTAACGGACCTACAGCCGGCCGGGTGAACCCGGCCGGCTGCGCATCGCGAGCCGGGCAATTTCTCGATCGAATGGTTGGCTGGCTCGGCGGTAGCGCGCTGAGGACCGCCAGTCCCCTGAACGAAGGCCCGCGGGCGGAAACACCAAGTCTCCGGGTGGCGACTGGCAGAGCTTTTATAGCTTCTGCGCACCCCAAAATAGAAAAGGCATCAGGCTCGTCGACAATATCATCGAGTCAATGTCGGGGGAAAATCGTTCCGCTGAACCGGCCGATCCTTTTGAACGTTACGTCAGCGGAGGACAGCATTATCGCCAAGCTAACTGAACCGCTCGTCACAAATTGCCCGAGAAGAAATTCGCTGAGCCCGACAAACGTGCTTATCCCATCCAGGATGCGGCGCACGCTAGAAATGCGAAAGCTCGCTCCAGCCAGGCAGTGAAGGCAGGCCGAATGTCTAAGGCGGAAGAGAGCAAGATTGACAAGAAGGCTGATGCCACGCTCAAAAAGAAATGAGGCCCTGACTGGCATCCCACTGGATGGCACTCTCAGCCAAATGCACCACTCGTTAAGCGGGGCCGGGTAGCGCGGTGGTAGCCAGACCTTTGGTTTGACATGCCGATAGGAGGCAAGCTGGACGGCCGCACCCTGACCCCTGCCGAGGCGGTGAAAATTCTTCCAGCGGATATCGGCGAACGTCACAATGATCGAATGACTGGTGAAAATATGGATCGAGCCAAATGCGACGTGCGGCGTTAAACGCTGCCGGGCCGGTCGTGCGTTTTCCCACGTGCGGCCGGCCTTCGTGGTTTTAGAGATTGCGCCGCTATCGCTGCGGCCACCTGATTTTCGGCACCTCGGCATCGTGCGACAGGTGCAACATGAGCCGCACGATCGCGGGATCGAGGTCGTCGGTATCCGCATCGCCGACCGATCGGCGCAGCGCCTCGCCCAATTTTGCGACGCGGTCCGCTTGATCTTCGCCCTGCGGTCGCGCCTCTATCCCATCCATCTTCGTTGCACCCCTGCGCCGCGAACGAGCCTACTAAAATCGGTTAAAGACTGCAATCGCGCACGCCGCTCCGCAGTCTAGCGAGGCGAGCTGCAACAGCCTCCCCAGCTTCGACACCGTCAATATCGCCTGCCAACGCCAGCGCGCCGATGCGCTCCGCAACAAAAAGGGCGCTCGCTCGCCATGCTGGCGCTCGACGTGCGCGGCGCAGGCCCACAGTTCCCAATCCGGCACCATGCCGCTGTCCTACAC
>JACDGO010000274.1 GCA_013821585.1 Sphingomonadaceae bacterium | reverse complement strand
CTCGACCGTCATGCCGTCGACGTCGAAATCCTCGGGCGCTTTTTCCATGATCGCGCCGTGCACGGCCGTCACGTGCTGGAAGTCGTGCGTGTTGCCGACGATGACCCACGGCGGTACGGGCAGCGGCGCGCATTCGAACACGCGGTGCGCGACCTGCTCCTCGGACATCGTCGGGAAGTGCGGCAGTTCATAGAGCGGCGTCTCGCCGTTGAACGCCCAGATCAGGCCCCACTTCTCCTCCGTCGGGAAGTTATAAAGCTGGGCTGCGCGGGGGATCGCGGCTTGCGCGGGGATCTTCGAACACTTGCCTTTCCCGTCATACTCCCAGTGGTGGAAGATGCAGCGGATATTGTTGCCAACTACCTCGCCGACGCCGAGATCCGCTCCCAAGTGACGGCAAAACGCGCTCTGGACGTGCGCCTGGCCATCCTCGCCGCGCCACACGACGACGCGGCCATTGAGGAACTCCTTCGATACCACCTTACCCGCGGGGACCTCGGCGCCCATCGCGATCGGGAACCAGCATTGGTGAAACCCGCCCGGCTCGGTGCCGGGAATGGTCGCGCCCGGGGCGCGCGTTGCGGTGATGGGCGTGCTGTCGTCGGCCACGGTCTCTTCTCCTTCTGGCGGTTGCGCGCTGGGGCTCACGTCCACAGAGCGATGTTGTTCTTGATGAATTGTTCGACGGTGCGCGGCGCGCGCCCGAGGAGGCGCGCCATGGTCGGATCGAGCGCGGCGCCGCCACCCGATCGAAGCGCGGCGTGGATGATCGTATAGGCGAGCGTCGGCACCACCGCGATGCCGCGCTGACGGGAGTGCCGCCAGAACCCCAACAGGCTGGCGGCGCGGTAGGAGACCGGCCTGCCCAGGATGCGGGTGAGCATCGTCGCGACCTCGTCGAAGCTCAGGCTGTCCGAACCCGTCAGATGATAGGCCTTGCCAAGATGCGTGGCGCGATCGTCGAGCGCGAGCGCCGCGACATCGCCAATGTCCGCCGCATCGACATAGGCGACCTTGGCATGACCTGCGGGAAGCACGAGATGCCCCTCACGGATGTCCGCGCGGTACGCGCCCGAAAGGTTCTGGACGAAGAAGCCGGGCCGCAGGATCGTCCACGGCACCCGGCCGCCAAGCAAATGTCGCTCGACGCCATGGTGTGGCACCAATCGATTCTTGTCCGCTCCCTCCACCGAGAGGAAAACGCAGTGCGCCACGCCCTCAGCGGCGCAAGCATCGAGGAAGCGGTTGAGCGTGCGCTTGACGTTGAGCACCGGCGGGGGTCGCATCAGAAACACGCGCTTCACGCCACTGAGCGCGGGGGCGAAACTGGCCGGATCATCGAAATCGAAGCGCACTCCATCGGCGCAATCGGGTTCGCGAACCGCGAGCCGCACCGGCGTGCCCCGTTGGCGAAGCGCGCGCGTCACCTCGCGCCCGACATTGCCGGTGGCGCCAGTAATCAGAACGGGAGCGACGGGCGACGCCATCGGCTAGAAGCGGTACCGCGCGCCGGCTCCGAAGGTGCGCCGCGGGCCATCGACGCCGATCGTGAACAGCACCGGAAAGACCGAGCCCGTCGCGGTGCGATAGCGGGTATCGGCGACATTGTTGACGAAGGCGTAGATCTCCACCCCCTTGCCCCGCGGCAGATAGCTCAGCCTGACGTTGCCGAGCGTGCGCCCCGGGGTGATCAAATTGGGGGTGTTCTGGTTATCACCGGTCTGCGAGCTCAAGTGCTGGATTTCCCCCCGCAGGTCGATCTTGGCGCCGTCGCCCACGGGCAAGATCAGGTCCGAGCTGAGGTTGGCGGTGAGTTCGGGAACGAACGGCAGGCGCGAGCCTTGGGTAACGCCGAAGGTGCCCGGATTGACCTTGGTGATTTCGGTGTGGGTGTAGCCGAGGCTGGCATCGAAGCGCAGGAAATCGGTCGGGCGCGCCTGCAACTCGACTTCCACGCCGTAGATTCGCGACTGGGCGGCATTGACGAAGGCGTGAGCCGGCGGGGCGCCGGTGACTTGGAGCTGCTGGTTAGAGTAATTGGTGGAGAAGCCGGCGACGTTGAACAGCAATCGCTGATTGAACGAGGTCGTCTTCAGTCCGAGCTCGTAGGCCTTGGCCGTCTCGGGCTGAACAATTGGCGGTCCCAGCGACGGGTAAGCGGCGTAATATTGGTTGAAGTTACCGCTCTTGTAGCCCTGCGCGTAGGAGGCATAGAGCAGCACATCCTTGGTGGCCTGATAGGACAGGCCGAAACGCGGTGTCCACGAACCGAAGGATTTCTTGTCGTCGACGGTCGGCGACGGGCCGCCGATCTCGACATAGCGAAGCCGCTTGTCCTCGTAGCTGTAGCGCAGCCCCGCGGTGGCGCTCAGCTTGTCGGTGATGTGGAAGGTGCCGTTGCCGAAGGCGGCGAGGTTGGACACGTCATAGGTGGTGAACTGACCCCCGTCCATTCCGGGGCAACCATAATAGGGCGGTGCGTCCGGGTTGAAACAGCCGGGCTGCGGGAAGGGGAAGAACTGGAATCCCGTGCTTTCCGCGAGGAAGGCGGCGAAATACTGGACCGAGGTGGCGTGTTCGCGATAGGCGAAACCGCCCAGTATGTAGTCGAGCCTGCCGTTGAACGCGGTGTTCTGAAGCTGGATTTCCTCGCTGTACTGGTGCTGCTTGATCGATTCGCCGGCGTTGCTGAAGATCGCGAGCGGCGAACCGTCGCCGTCATTCTGGTCGGCCACATGGACCCCGCGATAGGCGCTGATCGATTTCAGCACGCCGATCGGTGAGCGCCACTCGGCCGTAAACGATGTCCCATAAACATTCTGGCGATCGTAGCCGGTGAACCCGCTCTGGTGCGTGTTGGGCACCGGATCGACGAAGCTTTCGGGCGGCTGCCCCTGGTGAAAGAACATCACTGGCAGCGAGTAGATGAAGCTGAACGGAGGAATCTGGCCGTTATAACTCAACAGGCGGATGCCGATCGGGCGGTTGTGCCGGTGGGTGTAGTCGGCATTCCAATCGAGCGTCAACGTGTCGGTCGCGAGCGCGCGCACCGCGACTCGCCCCGCCCAGGTATTGTCGTTGGAAAGCGCGTCCTTTGAGCAGCTCGGGCAACTCGGGCTGGCAAGCGGGCGCGCATAACCGTCGTGTTTGGTTTCCGAGAAGGCGACCGATCCAAACACTTTGTTGCCGAGCGGCACGTTCAGCTTCAAGTTGGAGTTGATTTCGCCATAGTTGCCGATCTCAATCCCCGCCTGACCGGCGAATACGGGCCCCGGGCGCTTGCTGATCAGGTTGATCGCGCCGCCGATGGTGTTGCGCCCATAGAGCGTGCCTTGCGGACCGCGCAGGACCTCGACCCGCTCCAGATCGAGCGTGTTGAAGATCGCGCCCTGCGAGCGGCCGATGTATACGCCATCGACATAGATGCCGACGCCCGGATCGTTCTGGATAAAGACCTGCGGCTGCCCGATGCCGCGGATGAAGACGAGCGCGGTACTGGAGGCCGAAAGCGTATCCGAACTGATCAGGTTGAGGTTGGGCACCACCGAGGTCAATTGTGTGATGTCCTGGATCCCGCGCGCCTGCAAATTGGCGCTGGACAGCGCGGTGACCGCGATCGGCGCGTTCTGCAGCCGCTCCTCGCGCCGCTGCGCGGTAACGATGATTTCGTCGACGCGCGAAGAAGGCGCGTCGGTCGCCTGCGGGACTGGCGTGGACACGGACGAGGACTGGGCGGTCCCCGCCTCCGCCCAGGCGGCGGGCGACCAGAGGAGCGCTCCAGCGGCGACCGACCCAAGTGCGACCGATGAAAACCTGCGATTTTGCCTGAACATGATCCCTCCCCAGTGACTATTCTTCGTGTCGCTTGAACTCGCCGCTACGCGCGGTTTCGAACCGCTCATCGATCCCGCGCCCGCATGCTCGCCGCCAATCGGGGCGCGCCGATGCTCACCGGACGCACGGGTGATCCCGTGGCGCCCTTCTGGCGCAGCGGCAGGACCATCGTGCAAGACAGCCACACACGATCATGCGCGAGCTCGGCCAGATGGCCGTTTTGCATCTGGAGGACGCCGCCCTGGACCAGATTCTGGTCATGTGCCGCCCACGGCAGATCCTTGGGCGCGCTCTTGGCGGGCAGATCC